>JAPOKD010000749.1 GCA_029977825.1 Planctomycetota bacterium
CAGTACGACTGGAACGTCGTAGTTCCTTCCAAAATTCATGGTGCGGAAACAGCCACTTTCACTGCCGACAAAACGAACGGCGCGACTTATCGAGTTATGAATTCCAAAACGAATGACGAAACGCTTGATCAACTGGTTGAGCAACTAGATCTTGTGGTTCGCGAACAGGTCGGAGAATCACTAGCTGATACCATGAAGCGAATCCGGCGACTTGCCACTGAGCGTCGGGCTGGACTTCCTGATGCAGAGTCGCGACTTGTGGACGAAATCGAGCGTCTCAGTCCAACGGAGATGCGCGCCGTAATTCGTTGGCTGAGCCTCTTCTTTGATTTGGCCAACGTTGCTGAGGAACGTCAACGCATTGAAATTCTCAAGCTTCGCGATGACGCGGCGCGAGCAAACCACATCCCGCCAAGTGAATCCATAGGGCAAGCTATCCTGGAACTGAAACAGCAAGGATTATCTGCTTCAGAAATGCAAGGCTGGCTTGATCGCCTGAAAATCGAACCAGTCTTCACCGCACACCCATCGGAGGCAAAACGGCGAACCACACGTCAGCTTCTGCGACGGGTGCGACAACTGCTACCAAGAATCTCATCCACTGAATCAGATTCAGCGGAGGCGGAACTTCTGGCCAACTTGACGGTGCTCTGGCAAAGTGATCTGGTGCGACCTGACCGCCCGCCGGTCATGAGTGAAGTCAGCCGTGGGGTTTACTTTGCATCGACGCTGTGGGATGTGGTTCCCCAGACCTATCGCGAATTGCGGACAGCTCTACAAACAGCTTATCCGCAGCATCATTTCGAAATCTCACCTTTTCTCTCGTTCGGAACATGGATCGGTGGCGACCGTGACGGCCACCCCTTTGTCACGGCAGAGGTGACGCAAAAAACATTTGCGAGACTGCGTCGGGCTGCATTGGAGAATCACATTGGTGAGTGTCGCCGCCTTTACAACCAACTTGTCATCTCCGATCAGCAAGTTCCGTCGGAGCAGGCTCTGCGAGACCGTCTTGACCAATGCTGTTCAGAATGGCCCGAACTGAACACCCGACTTGATCCCGTATCGAAACTCGAAACTTATCGCCGTTTTGTGGGCATGCTGGAATTTCGATTGGAGCGAATGCTGGCTTCGACAAACTCCGACGAATGTACTGATGGCGGATACCGATCGCTCGCTGAGTTTCGAGACGATCTTGAAATGCTTCGCAAGAGCATGCTGAGGAACCGCGGACAACGGGTGGTCGAACAGTATCTGCAACCATGGATTGATCTGGCCGATACCTTTGGTTTTCATTTCGCGGCGCTGGATATAAGACAGAATTCAGAAGTCCACCGACAGTGTTTGCTTGAAGTCATCGCGTTGCAAGCGGATGGTAAAGCACCAACGACCGACGATGAACTGACCGACCTGTTACGACAGACAGACGCCGCAAAACGCATTGACCTTGAAAGCCTGTCCGAACAGGCACGCGAAGTGTTCGACACCTTCTTGCTGATTGTCGACGAGCATGATTCATGGGGAAAGCAACCGCTTGGCGGTTACATCATCAGCATGACGCACTCAGCTCTCGATGTCCTGACCGTCTTGCGGTTATGGAGAACAGCATGGGCACACCGTGGAAACAGCGTTGAGAACGTTCCGCATCTGCCTATCGTTCCTCTATTCGAGACGATCAACGATCTTCACAACGCCTCGTCCATCCTCAATGATCTGCTGCATGATTCCGACTATCAACAGTATCTCAACACCGAGGGCCAGCGACACCAAATGGTCATGGTTGGATATTCCGATAGCACCAAGGATGGTGGCTATTTGACAGCTTGCTGGGAATTGCATCAGGCTCAAGAGAGGCTGGCATCGGTTGCCGAACAGAATCATGTCGACTTGACTGTTTTTCATGGGCGCGGTGGATCACTGGGTCGAGGTGGTGGTCCAGCAGCACGCGCCATTCGTTCTTTACCAAGAAACGCGGTGGACGGGCGATTACGGGTCACAGAACAGGGTGAGGTTCTTAGCGAACGTTATGATGATCCAATCATCGCTCATCGCCATTTGGAACAGATCATTAACGCAACGCTGCTCGTCAGCGCCACTCCGGGAAGAACTCCCGAGTCGACCTGGGTTGACGCGATGGAGCAGCTGTCGGCCGAATCACTCCGCAAGTACCGGGAGTTCGTGGAACACCCTGGGTTCCTGCACTATTTCGACTGCGCAACGCCTATCAGCGAAATCGAAACCTTGCCGATCGGTTCCCGCCCGGCTCGACGCGGACAACGGAAGTCCCTGAGTGATCTTCGCGCCATTCCATGGACGTTTGCATGGACACAATCACGCCACATCCTGCCCGCATGGTTCGGCCTCGGAACGGCAATTCGCAAGCTTGTCGACGATGCAGACAAGGACTGGTCGACGCTTCGATCAATGTACGCAGAGTGGCCCATGTTTCGGGCTTTGATCGACAACGCTGAGCTGGCACTTGCCAAGGCGGACATGAGGATTGCTCGCTCTTATGCCTCCTTGATCTCGGACGACTCGAGCGACGCTGTCTGGAAGCTAATCTCGGAAGAATTTGAAACGAGTCGTGGGGCAATCCTGTTAATCAAGGAAAACAACGAACTGCTTGCTGACATTGACTGGCTAAGGTCATCGGTATTGAAAAGAAACCCATACGTCGATCCCCTGAACCTTTCCCAGATCAACCTGTTAAGACGCCTGCGATCGGACGATTGCAATGATGAACTCACCAACCTGGTACGTCTCTCAATTCAGGGCATTGCGGCTGGGTTGCGGACAACTGGTTAGTAATTGCGGCATCGATTTTAGCGTACACACATCCTCCACGCCGAAATTTCGTCAACTTCGAACCAGTGCGTAAGAAGGATAAGTTTTTCGCTGGAACCGGTGACCGCCCGCAGCAAGCCGGCCACGGGAAAACAGCTGCTACGGTTGCGTCGCAGGTAGTCTGTGCAGCGTTGGACACCGCGTCCTGAAGCCGCCCGTGCTGTTACTGGCTTTGCAACAGCTGTGGCCTGACTTTCTTGACTACTGATCCAATGCACACTAAACCTGCTGTGCCAGCGTTCTGGCCCCAAAGCAGGTGGGCAGTGACGCATCCAACGGCAAGCTACTGATTCAGACAGCGGCAGCAAGACCTGAAATCGTCATGCTTCAAAACCATCGACAAACTGCATTGCATCCCCCGTGGTTGTAAAATACGGTTTGCCTGCAGACACCTGAGCAGTGCCCTTCAACATGACGCCTCTTTCATAAAGCGACTTCCCAACGCCGACAACAAAACACATGCGAGGATCACAGATGCGAGGAATTCACATCCAGAAGGATCTCTTATCGGATCGACCGCCATGCTGAGTCCTGGCTGGGGATGGATTTTGGCTGCCCTGACTGCCAGCGTCACGTCTGTCTGGATTTGGAAACGAATCACTGGCGCAGGTCAACATCATTTCGAGCGTTTGCTGCACTCCC
>JAPOKD010000363.1 GCA_029977825.1 Planctomycetota bacterium
ATCAAAATGTACGTGCTACACGGCCGTTCCACCATGCATCCCCTGTTTGCATTGCTAAGTGTTTTGGGTGGCGTGAAGGTGTTCGGGCCCATCGGCATCCTGGTTGGTCCGATGGTGGTGGTATTCATGCAGACCCTGCTCGAAATACTCAATCACGAACTGGCAGAGCGTGATGCTAGCACCATCATGACCGACACAGATAAGCCGAAAACAACCACTCACGAAACCGCGTCGGGAGCCGAAGGTAGCATCGAAGCCGCCAGTTCGTGAGCGGTTCCCACCTGGCACTTAGCGTTACACTCACCGCCCGGACTCGCCGCCCGAACTCACCGCCTCTTCTTCCCACAGCCAGCGTGAGCGCGCGGCCGCACTGACAGTCAAAACCCGGTGGTCGGGACGGAGCCGATCCGACCACAAAGTTCAGGTCACGCCGTTCCGGGATACGACCACCCATTTTCATAAGGTCGACTCAACAAGCGGTTCGCCTCGTCATCGCTCACAACCCGTTCCTGGGCCCCATCCCACTGAATGCTTCTGCCCAATTTCAGTGATAACATGCCAAGCAGACTCATGTTGGTAGCATCGTGCCCAATCTGAACATCGCAAGTGGGTCGTTGACCTGTTTCAATGGCATCGACAAAATCGGCCCACAACAGATCAATGCTGTGCCCATCAGGTTCTTTATGAACCGCTTTCTGATGGATTGGTGACTTCTTTTCATCTGCCGGATAGAAAGTCCAACCATCTCGCCAGCCCATATGAAAAGTCCCCTTGGTTCCATAAAAATGGCAACCAACGGAAGACTTCTCCGGTCCCATCCCAGCAAATCTTCTGTGCTCCCAATAAGCTGTAAACGACTCAAATTGATAAGTTGCTACCTGGTGATCTGGCGCGTCTGTTGTCTGATGCCTGTCGTTGAGCACAACGGGCCCCTTGACTGGCCGGCCTCCAACAGAGTGAATCTGCTTGGGATATTTCTCATCAGTCCACCAAAGAATCTGATCCAGCCAGTGCACCCCCCAGTCCCCCAACGTCCCGTTAGCGAAATCAAGAAAGTGTCTGAAACCGCCGGGATGAATCTTACGATTGAACGGACGCATTGGAGCCGGCCCGCAATACATTTTCCAATCAAGTTGTTCAGGTGGTGGGCTGTTTGGCGTTGGCAATTCTGCCCCGCCACGATTGTGGACGAATGCTTTAACCATCCCTATGTCGCCGGCGCCCCCATCTTTCAGAAATTTCATACCTGACACGTAATGTGGTCCAATTCGGCGATGCATCCCGACCTGCACTACCCGATCATTCGCGCGGGCAGCTTCAAGCATCGCACGACTTTCCGCAATCGTGTGCCCTGTTGGTTTCTCAACAAAGATATGCGCACCGGCTTCAATCGCAGCGATTGTGTTGAGAGCGTGCCAATGATCAGGAGTGGCAACAATTGCAATCTCAACCTCTTCCTTGTCGAGCAGTTCCCGAAAATCTCCATAAGTATTGGGGGTGTCCCCCGTGAGATCCTCCACCTCCTCGGCTGCCAACTCCAGCTTATCTCGATCCACATCACATAAGGCAACGACTTTAACATTCTCGGCAGCTAAAGCCTCCTTCAGGATATTCATCCCCCACCATCCCGATCCGATCAAAGCTGTCCGATAACGCTTGGCTTTGTTCTTTCTTGCATGAACTGCTGGCGTCGCCGCGAGCGTACCTGCAACGGCTGCGGATTGAATGAAATGTCTTCTTCTGATGTTCATTTTTTTTCCTCTGTTATTTCGCAAGCCGTCATTTTAAACCATTTTTGCGATCAGGTAATCTACCGTCAGACGCAAGGACGGCGACACCAAAAGAACACCGACCTCAATTGCCCTGACGCACATCGACACAAACCAGGGAACCACCGGACCCACGGCAGTAGATTCTCGCGTCACACAGCACTGGAGCCGTCCAACATTGTTCATCAAAAACCCTGTATTGGCTAACAATTTTGGGCCCGGTCCCGCTCGGCTCGATCACTTTCAACACTCCTTCATCCGAGATGGTGATCAAATATGGTCCCGCCGCAGTCAAACCACCAACCCGTTCCTCCTCTTCGTTCCAAAGAACTTCACCATCAGTCAGACGAATGCACGCCAAGGTGGCACCTTCAGCGACTGAACCATTTGCACCATAGAGAAAACCACCCAATAAGACACTGCTTGTGAGTTGATTCTGAAACGCCTTGGTCTTCCATGCAATCACTGGCTCGTCATCTTCGAAATTCAGAAGTGCAGACCCGCGGTTGTAGCCCGAGGAAAGAAACACCTGTTCATTCACAATGACTGGATTGGTTGCGTTGCATCCAAACGTAGTCAACCAACGCTGGCGCCACTGCTCTGCCCCGGTGCGAGCGTCAATACACACATAAGACCGCGCCGAACCAAATATCAAGCGATCGTGTTCTTCCTGAACCACAGGCACAAATGAAGAATATCCTGCGTCTTTGTCTGCGGACTTCCACGCGATACTGCCATCTTTGACTGCCAGGGCGACCCCGGCATCACCCACATTCACCACAACCAAACCGTTGGTCACCCATGGCGAACCGGAAAACCCCCAGCCTGGCGTTCGAATTGAAGTCACACCCGGAACATTCACTTGCCATCTGATCTCACCGGAACTGGCATCAAAACAGAACAGATCCCCGCATCTGCTCAGAGAAAAAACCGCGCCGTCAGCAACTGTGGGTGTCGAAGTCGGGCCACCTTCAAACTCATTTGCATCTGTCGCACAGCTATAAGAATGACTCCAGATCTGTTCCCCGGTGTCAGCATTCAGACAATAAACAGTGTCGACGTTCGATTCATTGCCCATTGTATAAAGTCGTCCCTTGGCAATCGTCACTGACGAATACCCCGTCCCAACCTCAACACGCCATGCAATCGTGGGACCATCGGAACTCCAATTGGCGTTCCAATCCGTTTCCTGCGACACCCCGTTGTTGTTCGGCCCGCGAAATCGCGGCCAATCCGCTGCCTGACAATTGGTAGCAAGCCAACCGCACATAGCTGAACCGAAGGCCACAAGTATCACCACACCGCTTTGTCGCAGTTTGGAATCAACACGTCGTTGATTGAATGCCATCTGTAATCTCGCTTGTGAACCAATATATTCGAGTGCCGCGTGAGTCGCGCGTCGGACATACGCAACGCGTTCGCCTGATAGGTAACCCCTCTGATGAAAGGCCCCGAAACATCAACTCGGCTGTGTCTCGGCCAACATCGCCCGCCGTCTGAATCGATCCGGTATGAGTCCTCGTTCCGTCCCGAACAGCACGGCTGCCACCAACTGAACCGCGGCGGCAACAACGATGGCACCCGAGGTTCTTACGCTCTCTGTCACGGGCAACCCAAATGCTTCGGTCAAAGGCCCCGGCAAAACGTTAGCGGCAACATGCCCCAACACAGAAGCCGAGACTGCGAACAGCACAGAAATCACGATCATCGGGCACAAGCGGCGTGTGATAAAAAACGCAGTCGCGGGCGGCATCACCAACATTCCGATCACAAGAATGCTACCAACCACTTCAAACGAGGTAACGACGGTTGCGCTAGTCAACGCCATCAAGACATAATGCACCAGCCTGGGACGGAAACCAAGCGAACGGGCAAGACCAGAATCGAATGTGGTCAGCATCAGCTCTTTGAAGAACAACACGACCAACAACAGATTCAACAACAGCATCACTCCGCATGCGATCGCTTCACCCGGGACACTGGATCCCAGCCCTACTGTTTCAAGTTGGCCATACAGAACACAATCAAGGTCCAGGTCACTCCTATCAGCAAATTGCCGAAGCATGATCAATCCGATGGCGAACAGGGTGGTAAAGACAACTCCTAAGGCAGCATCCTGACGGACCCAACCAGTTTTTGTGACCCACTCGGTCATGAAGGCCGTCAGAACACCTGCACAGACAGCGCCCGCAAACATCAGTAACTGCCGGACGCCCCAGCCCCCTTCATGATCGATCCAGCCAGCTGCCTCCAGATATCCCGAGGCTAAAAACGCACCAACGACCCCTGGCAAAGCTGCGTGAGTGATAGCATCGGCAAGCATACTCTGCTTCCGAAGGAACAAAAAACAGCCGGGGATGGCGCAGGATGCCGATGCCAAACACGCCGTAAGCGTGATCCATGTGTCCAACGGTGTCCACGCGAAAGAAGCCAGCAAATCAACCGCCAATCAAAAGAACTGGAGTTTCAGGAATCGGACGGCCAAACCAGAGCGCCGAGATCGTTGTATTCTAGTCAAACACCAATGCCGCGTGAATGCACACGGGCTCCCAGATCGCCGAAGCAGCACAAACATCTTTGGATTAAGCCGGTAACGCCCACGGAACCGAAAACGACCCAACAGCCGCCAGAGTCGCCAGCACTGAAACATGCGCCCTGATCCCGGGATAATTCACAACGCTTCCAAACGATATCGATCCAGCACCCCTCTTACCGCTCTGACTTCCTCTGAGTCGACGGCCGGATAACTGCCACTGCCCACGTTCCCATCAGGATCAACCCTGAGCATTTTGAAAGTTCCATGCACTTGTGAGCAACCCGTTGCCTTGAGCAGTGCACCCACAGTCTTGGAGCAAATCCCACCGCCCGGCAAAATTGATATGCGTCCATCAGCAAGCTTCAAAAGCTCCGCGATTCGCACGGCTCCTGCCAGCGCCGACGTTTCACCACCTGAGGTTAAGATCCGGTCAGCTCGCAAGGCAACCAATTCTTCTATGCCATCACTATGCCCCTGAAGCAAATCAAACGCCCGGTGAAAAACCAATTCACCTTCACGACACACCTCCCGCATGCTCTCTGCAAAACGCTTATCAATCAGCCCATCGGTGGATAGAGCTCCTGTGACGATTCCGTCTGCTCCCATATCCATGAATGCATGAGCATCGCGAATCATCAAACGCTTTTCCGAAGGCGAATAACAGAATCCCCCCGCACGTGGTCGCACGAGCACCAAAACGGGAACATCGACCGCTTCCTTCACCTGACCCAACAACCCGACGGTTGGCGTCAGACCGCCGAGTTCAATGCCCACATTCAGCTCCAATCGCTGCGCACCGTTCTGTACGGCGACCACTGCGTCAGCTACCGATGCTACACACGCCTCCAAAACAACCGCTCTGTCAGCAAACGCACTCACTTGAGACCTCTCACTACCATCGACTTCCAACCTTCGCCTGACACCATCGCATAACCCCATCGCATGGCAAACAGCTGAACCCATCACACAAAGGAAACACACCAAGCTGCCAACCCCGAAGGACCTATGGTATTCCTTCGCTTCCATGAAGCGATACCGACTGCAGGACAACCAAATTCAACGGCAAGTTGCACCTTCCATGCAACTGACTCAGTAGCCTTTGAACGAAGCTCGCCCGAATAGCATAGAATCTCGGAGGCCGCCCGTGCAGCCGATCTTCCAAAGTACGGATCACTTATCCAAACAATCCCAACTCAAACTACTTCGTATAGGCCTGACCATGCGTCAACTCGCTTTCAGCAAGCTTCTCCTGATTTCTCTTGGCCTTCATGCTTCTGCCATTTCCCTATTCAGCTATGCCTCAGAAACAGCCGACCAAAACGGCATCATTTTTTCTTTTCCTGAACAGCAGGTAGCCAAGGACCTGTTGAGCAGACCTGACACTTACACCACCACCGCTAGTGCCTTTGATCGTAAAGTCAGAATGCAAGTTGCCCAGGACCCCGGCACTCAAAGCTACCTGAAATTCATTGCTGCGCAAGTGTTACCATGGAAAGATTCGGAGCGAAAGACTGTCCAGGCAGCGATCGACAACTTGCGGCCTCGGCTCAACGCACTATCCATCACGCTTGAAGATCCAGTCAACCTCATTCACACCACTGGCAAAGAAGAGAGCGGCGCGGCCTATACCCGAGGTAACGAAATCGTGTTTCCGAAACGCGAACTTGCCGGAAATCCCAAATCAAA
>JAPOKD010000820.1 GCA_029977825.1 Planctomycetota bacterium
TACAGAATCCCTCCAGCATCCAACAACATCGTCAACCCAGATCCCGTCCAAACATCGATACGCGTATGGATGTGGTTGAGGTCACTGTCACATTGAGCAGTGCGGTCCAACGCTTTTCCATGGATTATAAGCAGCTACTGCTTGCCATCCCATGGCAATGTATCCAACCACCTTGTCCAGTCGGCAATCCCTTCGTCAGATAGTTTTGGTTCGGGGAGAGTAGGCAGCCTGTTACTGGAAGTTGCGCCTTCAGCCTGGGCGCGCACGACGAGCAGCCCATTCACGTCGATCTCAAACCCGATCATTCGTGCCCGCTGCGCGCCCGCATCGATCGTGATCTCGTATCGCCCCAGCGTTTGCCAATCGTTTCGAGACAGTCCAGACGATTCGACCAATGAAAGAGTCATCGATTCTCTGTCGGCGCCGACAGTGAGTCTCCGGTTTGTTCTTGCAGGCAGCGAGGTACCAAAAGGAATCAGGGGAAGGATTCTCCGCCGTCCTTTCACATCTTCCACGACAATCCCGATCGTCTGACCCGTAACTCCACGAGCAGGCATTGAAACTGCTGCCCCCCGTCCTGGCAACTCGGCAGCAAGGCAGGCCGCTGCCCCTTTCGCCACATCAGTTCGATCCACAGGCGAATACGTGACCTCGGAATTGATCCCCCGCAGCACCGCACTTCGCACCATGGGAATCTTGAGAATCGGGCCAAGCGTCACGCAACGATCAATGTCACTGAGCGAAATGGAAGAATCCCGACAGGCGCGTTTGACGGTTTTCCTCAACCGCGCCGCAAGGTCTTCACACGCCTGCAACCAATGCCGCCGTGCCACCCAGACCTTGTATTCACCTTCCTGTACTTTCAGGCGAATTGACACTTTATCCAGTAGGGTCATGGAGTTCATGGCCCGCTCGCACGCCATCTGCAACTGGGCTACCGTCGACCGCGAACTTCGCGGATCGAAGTTGTGTTCCTTCTGGAATGCTGCCACGCTGAGTTCGACCAGACGCTGCAACCAAGGCAATGTACCGGAATTCCAATGGCCAGAGATTGCCAACTGGTGCAGTCGTTTGGATTCCCCTCGGAACACCGATACTTCACTCCCCATGCCTGTCACGCCAACGAACAGGATTCTCTCGTGTGTCTCTTGTTCAAGGCTTGTCGAACAGTCTTCAAGCTCTTCATACTCAACGCTGAGCAAGGTCGACTGTACTGCAGCGATCGAGCGGTGAACCAGCCGCACCGACTTCAGGCCCGCCATTTCTGCGGCTTGCAGAATGGACTGTCGATGCAGTTGATCGTAACTTGCCGGTATCGTGATGGCCGTGACTGCGGGTGGCGCATCTTCGGTCCATGTATTGTTGACCAGATCCCGGAACATCATCGCCAGTAAGACTTCAGGAGGGCACTGCCGTCCTGCGATTTCACGTTCAACGACATCTTTCCCGATGTACATTGGCACGCAATAGGCAAGATTTTGCGTTTTTCCAAGACGCCGCTCCATTGCCTGAGCCCCGAAGAACAATTGTCCGTCGTCACTTGCGACCGCCATCCGCAACGAGGCACTCTCTTCGCGTGTCGATGTCAGCAGACGGATCGCCCCTGTTGGCGTCGTTTCAGCAACAGCGCCGAAAAACATGCCCAAGTCGATCGCGAACACATTTGAAATTGCCGAGGCACCGGAGCCACTGTTGGATGAAGCCGCAGACTCAGCGGCCACTTGCCGACCAGAGTACTCTGCAAGCCAAGCAGGTGTGTCGCTCTGTGTCACATATTCGCTGAGTTCATCAATGACTTCATCGAACGATGCGTATCGCTCATCCGGCGACTTAGCCATCATCCTCATAAAGATGTTTGAAAACTGAAGATCAACGTCGTCCCGCGCTTCCATCAAATCCGGAATCTTTCCATGACGATGGCCGTAGACGAGTTCAAGATAGTCACCGGTAAAAGGTGCACGCCCGGTGAGCAGAAAAAACAGTGTGGCGCCGAGCGAGTAGATGTCGCTTCGTGGATCGGCAACGTCAGGATTATCTAATTGTTCAGGAGCCATGAAGGGAAGCGTGCCGACCAGACGACCTTTCGACTTCTTTTTGGGGTCGGCATTGGGGCCAATGTTGTCAGCCTCGTTTAACAACGACGCCGAGTTGATGCGGGCGAGGCCAAGATCCAAGATTTTGATGGTTCCATCGGCACCCTTCATGACGTTCCCGGGCTTCACATCGCGGTGAACAATTCCCGCACGGTGCGCGTGAAGTAACCCCAACGCGGCCTGTCGAATAACCGCCGCTGCTTCACTGACCGGCAACGGGCCTTTCTGGGCTACCAATCTGGTCAGAGTCTGACCATCGACGTATTCCATCGCCAGATAGTGGACGTCATCGGATTCGCCTGCATCAAACGCTGTAACAATGTTGGGATGCATCAGCCGGGAGGCCGCTCTCACCTCGTCATAGAAACGCGAGACCGCCACCTCGTCTTTCATGCGTTCCACGGGAAGCATCTTGACCGCAACCAGACGCTGCATGCGTGTATGCTCGGCCAAAAACACCTGACCCATGCCGCCCGAACCAATCAACTCTCGAATTGCATAATCGCCGATTTGCGTCGGGATCTTTCCTTCTCCCCCAGCATCGCTGGCGAGATCAAAATCCCCACTATCGGAATTGCCGCTCATATCGCGCGTACGCATCCCACGCATGTCTTGCGTTGGGATCTCAGCGGTGGGAAAGTTGTTGGTCGAGTCTTCCACGAAGGTTGATTCTCTTGTCGCTACGCGTAAATGCCGGCTTCGAATTCCAGCCATAGAGTATTAGTATAGGACCACGACAGCCTCGTTCTTGGGCGAATTCCGCGATGAAATGCCCATTTTCACCGAACTGGCGTCATTATGTGCCGGTCGCACCTTTGGGTCGCGTGTCCACCCCATTTGAGTACCGATCCCCTACAGCGACGAAACCACCCCTGTGAACGTCAGAACCAGCAAACCAATGAAGGGATAGGCAGTTTGCAAGCCGTTCTCGGCCGCCCTCACACCTCCCCTGCCCCCGCAGAACCCGTATTCCTACAGTCCGAGCTCACTTCATGACCCCTCTCCGGATCGCGACCCGTAAAAGCCCTCTCGCCCTTTGGCAGGCTGAATACGTTGCGGAACGCCTCAATCAGGCTGGAATAGCCA
>JAPOKD010000287.1 GCA_029977825.1 Planctomycetota bacterium
CTCGCCTTGACTATTCTTGGCGTCATGTTGGCTGCTGCAAATGGGTGCCGAAGTCGCGCCCAGCAGGATCTATACCAACAGAAAATGATTCGCGAGGTAAGAATACTTGAGGACAAGCTATACGAGGCAGATTACAAGAATCGCGTCTTGGCAGAAAAACTGAAGCGGGCACGTATCGAAGCCAGTGAAGTCCCAATTCATTCTGCGAAGCCTGCTCGCCGTCCTGATATTCCGCAACAGGGAACCACTAACAACGCCCCTGCTTTTGAACCAACGCCTGATCCAAACGTAAACCGCAGCAGCGCTCGAAATAGCGAATTTGATAGTAAGAATGAAAATGAGGGAATTGGGCTGAGTGATTTGCTGCCGCCCACGTTTGATGAGGGCGAACCGGTAGCACCGGGCGAAATGAACATCAATCAGCCACGCAGCACGCCTGAACCCAACTCGCCTCTACCCTCCGCTACATCAGATGGCGAACCGGTTCCCCTGACAGATCCACCCGCTACTGCGCCCTCGAAAGAACTTCCGCTACCTACGGTCCCAGGGTTCAATCCACCAACTCCCGAAACAGAAACACCAGGGGAAGCCAACACACCTTTGCCGACCCTCACGCTGCCTCCGCCAGACGACACAAAAAAACCGTCGGAATCAAAACCTGGAACACAGCTGCTTGACCCAGCCCCCGGTGGCCCGGTCCCGCCGGGGAAAGAAGACACCGAACTTCCCCCGGTCCTGCCTGGGGAAAAGCTGCCACCACAATTTGGAGCTCCCGACGACAACAACCCGCCGGGGCAGATCCAACTGCCTGACTCCGTAAAATCCAACAACCGTCTTCCTGATTCGCTTAAGATTCACCCGACGCTGTCCGGCGCGAATCGGATCGATGCAAAAATTCAGGACATGCTTGTTGTGGTGAATGTCGTCAACGATTTGGGCAAGACCATCAGCCTGAACGATTTCATGGTAGATGGGGAGATGTCCATCGTTGTCCTGGACCCACAACGCGAACCCTCGCTAGCACGACTCGGCCGTTGGAATTTCGATTCCAAGGAGGTGCGTGCCTTTGTTAAGGAAACACCTGTCAGCGGTTTCCATATCCCCTTGGACTGGACGATGGATGAGCCTTTGGGCAGTGAAGTCATTGTTCATGTGCGACTGCGTGCCGAGGACGACGAGATGCGCTGCGAGGCAAAGCTTAATCTGGACAAACAACGCGGTGTCGCAGGATGGCTGCCACGGGCTGAGTCGTTCCGTTAAATCTAAATCTTCAGCCGCATGAGCCGGTGCCGCCCAAGATAGAACGGGTGGACGTTGGTGGCTCAATTCCTGGTGTTGATCCGTTTCAGGGCTACCCTGACCAAAGTCCACAGTTTCCTCACCCCATTTCCTCTGGCGAGTAACAAGCATCGAATAAAACACGATACGATGCTCTCAGGCAGCCTACAAAATTCCGTGTCGATACAACTGCACTTTGCTGGAACTCATGGCCATCAACCAGCTTCCACGTCACGAATCAGGACTTTGCAACAGTGCTTCTTTGCCAACCCGAAGGAAAGAGATAGTGACAAGCCTGTGCTTTACTGGCGGAACAGCCATTTTGCCCGACCGGACCATCGACGATGCGATTGTGGTGTGCCGAGATGGCAAGATTACCTACGTGGGACAAGCAAAGAATCGAATCCCGAAGAATGCGGAGACCGTTGATGCCAAGGGTGGTTGGATCAGCCCTGGTTTCGTCGACATTCATGTTCACGGCGGGGGTGGCAGTGATTTCATGGACGGCGATCTTGAAGCTGTCCAGCAAAGCTGCAGGGCGCACGCCCGACACGGAACTACTACGCTATTTCCTACCACCAGCACGGGCAGCCCTGAGCAAATTCGAGCAATGTTGGATGCCAGCGACCTCGCTCAACAGACGTGGACCGCGGAGAACGGCGCTGCCATTGGCGGGGTACACCTGTACGGTCCTTACTTCGCAAAAGACAAAGTGGGGTGTCATGCCGCATCTGGATGCCGCGTGCCCACTGCAAAAGAATACAAAGCCTACTTCAAATCGGGAATCGTCAAGGTTGCGACGTGCGCAGCTGAATTACCGGGCGCGGCAGATTTTTACCGCCACGCGCGTCGCAAAGGCTGCTTGGTCACCTGCGGCCACTCAAATTCCAGCTGGTCCGAGATGGAAACCGCTTTTAAAAATGGCATGCGACATGTAGACCACTTCTGGTGTGCGATGAGCACTGTTCCCTCCATCAGAAAACGCCTTGGTGTGCCCATGCACGGAAGCATGCTTGAATACGTGCTAGGCAATCCCGAAATGAGCACCGAAGTCATTGCCGATGGAATGCACCTGTCACCTGAATTACTCCGCTTTGCCTGGCAACTAAAAACAGCCACACGACTATGCCTGGTCACTGACTGCAATCGCGCGCTCGACATGCCACCTGGGAAGTACCGATTCGGGCCACAACAGAACGGAACATGGTTCACCAGCGACGGAAAAGTCGGCTGGGCGGATGAAGATTCGCTAGCCAGTTCCGTCAGTGGTATGGCGCACATGGTGCGTCATATGCATCAATCCGCGAACGTTCCACTCACTGATGTCGTGCGGATGGCATCCTTGACCCCTGCTGAACGAGTCGGGATGGACAGCCAGATCGGCAGCCTGCAACGAGGCAAACGGGCAGATATCGTCGTTCTCTCGCGACGCTTGAAAGTCAAAAGTGTGTTCCTCGGTGGAATCCGCTTTAAAACTGCCGTCCGCCGCTAACAAAACTCTCCACTTTACCGCCCGTACAGGCCGATTTGCCCTTAAATGCTAGGGGCCAAGATCGATCATCTGTTGACTTACCGCCGCCATATCAAAAGCTTTCTTGGCCTCTTCCCAGTTGCCCGTCGCTTCAAAGGCTTGCCCAAGATTTCGGTAGACCTCGGGTAGAGCCCGCCAACTGACTCGCTCATCTGGATTCGACTCAATGACTTGATTCCATTGCTCAACAGACTTCTGCAGGGCTGCTACCGATTGCTCGTAAAGCCCACTGCTGAGAGCGTTCTTTCCCTCGTGATAAAGGAACAATGCATACCATGCGCGGTACCCCTGCGCATCGGGATGCATCTGAACCTGCGCAGCATAGCCATCTACCGCTCGCCGCAAGGCTTCCTTCGCCTGACTCTTCAGCCCACGTTTTTCCTGGTCGGCTGCGCCCTGTGATTCGCGTTCCATCAGCATTGCCATCTTGAAATACGTATGCACCATCGCGTTGACATAAGCTGGCACGTTGGGGTGTACGTCACACAAGTGGGTAAAGATATCAGCGGCCTCGATCAACTGTGCCTGGCTATCACCAAAGTCCTCATCTGCCGAACTCAACAAATGGTGATCAGCGAGCGCTGCAGAGAACTCAAACAGAACAGTTTCGTTGTCGGGGTGCTTCTCTTTCAGATCACGCAACAACGCGACTGATTCACGTGCTTCAAGCTCTGACTCTTGCCGTCCAGGATCATGCCGCGGCCGAAAACGTTGATCATGCTCTTGCTGCCGCAGCGATCGTGCCAGCGACAGTGAGTAACTTACGTTTTCAGGATCTTCGTCGATTAATTGACGTAGTATCGAAATTGCCATCTGCAAATGTTCAGTATGGCCTGCGCTATTACCGCGTCCAGGACGTGGTTCGCCACGCCCATCTACACGGACTGGGGGACGAGAAGCAGTCGCCCCCAGTGGTGGCGCGGCACCCTCGGGTCCTAATGAATCGTTCTGTTCTGCTGGATCGCGTTGCTGCGGTGGCCCATCGGACTGCCTTGCGTGCCGAGACCGCGCCTCTCCCTCCGGTCTAAACGCACCTCGTCGCAAATGCCCGGGCCCAAGCTGCCTTGGCGGTGGCTCACCAGGAACGGCGTGACCTGGTCGCGATGGACCACCTGGCTGACCAGGCCGTGGTGGGCCGAAACGCGACTCAGCGCCGCGAGGCCTCAATCCCCGACCATCATTGCGACCATCAAAACGAGTCGAGCGAAGCAACTCGATCGTAGGCATTGCCGTTGGCCCCATGCCGGGTAACACGTACATCGCCAACAGATAGTGTGTTCTCGCAATTTCAAACCGAATGCTTCGCGATTTTGCCGCGTCTACAGTTGCCTGTTCCAATGCAACTTGACTCAACGCCTCTAACGCGCGTTCGTGCTGCTGGTCTGCGGTGTCATCTTCCCCCAGCATACGAAAAGCAAACCCTAACCGATTATGCAGCGTTGCGAGCTGCACCTGCGTTTCACTTGATTTCTGGTCGGCGGCGGTTTGCTTCTGCAGCATCTCCTCAAATGTCTCAATCGCACGTTGATAATGGCCCAGATTGAAATGCAATTCAGCAACGGCGGATTGAGCGCCAGCGGTCGACTCCTGCAACCGCGGTGTCCCCTCACCAGTTGAGAAACTGAGGCGATCAATTTCATCATAGAATGGGAGAATATCTTCGAGTAATTCGGCTGTTTCCAAACTGATCGCAGGCGCAGCAGCAAACTCTTTTTCCGAGCCCGCATTTTGCATGCCGCCAGCAAAACGCTGGAAAATCTGGTCCACCGTCCCTACAGCGACTTCCGCAATCTGCTCTGCTTTTTGACGATTTTCCTGTTCACGCTCGAATGCTGCCCGCAGCTGAATGAATCCTGCGCTCGACAGCGCTGCGACGCTCGCGAGCAGCAACATGGACAGCAGAGATAAAGCTGCAACGGCAGGGTTCCTTCTTGCCCACCGCTGAACTCGCTCCGACACCGCCATTCTGCGGACAGAAATGGCAGCACCCCCCAAAAACGCATTCAAATCCAGCTTCAAATCATTTGCTGTCTGGTATCGGGATTCGGGATCGGTCGACATGGCCGTATGCAGAATCGTCTCAAGGTCCCGGGGTACCTCCGGATTTAACTGCCTCAACGGCGGTGGCTCTGGCACTGGTTGCCTTGCAACAATTGCCTGGCGAATCGATGAGTCGTCGATGGCAGGCCGTCCTGCCAACAATTCATACAAGGTAAGCCCCAGGCTATAGATGTCACTGCGTATATCGGCTTCCCCAATGACCTGCTCGGGCGCCATGTAACGCAATGTTCCCACAACATCCCCTGTACGGGTTACAGCATCGGACTCCAGTGCCTTCGCAACACCAAAATCGGTAACCCAAAGCTCAAGATCATCATTGACCAGCAAATTTGCTGGCTTGATGTCGCGATGCAACACTTGCTGATGATGTGCATAAGCAAGTGCAGATGCTGCTTGAACTCCCAGCTTTGCAACTTGCCGTGGTGACAACTTCCGATCGGGGTTCAGCAGAACTGCATCCAGTCCATGCCCGTCAATTCTCTGCATAACGAAGTAATGAAATCCCTGATCCTGCCCCACCCCGAACACAGGCACGATATTTGTATGATGCAGTGCAGCGGCGGTCCGTGCTTCATGCTCAAAGCGCCGCAGTTGCTCATCACTGGACAGCAGCGAACTGGGCAGCACCTTTAAGGCCACGCGACGCCCAAGCGACTTCTGAACAGCCTCAAAAACAACCCCCATTCCACCACGACCAATTTGCCGAATCAGCTGAAAGTCACCCAACCGTTCGGGTCGTGAAACACCTAAGGTTGCCAGCCCCGACGGCCTTTGAATATGGGCCTGGCGAGCCTGCTCTAACTTCTCGATGACAGGCAACAAATCACGCAGGGCTGACTCGTGCTCAGGGTTTGCTTCAGCAACAGAATCAACCGACGGTCGATTACCTCCACGCACCGATTCGGTATAGTCACTAGCGATGGACTCGAGAGGATTGCGATTTGATGTTTTTTTAGAGTCCATGTTCATTTGCTTGTTAAGCACGAATCCGCGCAAAGCGTTCATTACTGCAGCGACACGCCAACAGGGGAATGCCTACCCGTCCAGATTCAATTCTTCCAGGATTTCTTTCAAACGCGAGAGTGCACGAACATAACGATTACTTGCCGCCGTAACGCTTATCCCCAGTACCTGAGCAGCCTCAACATTTGAGAGCCCCTCAAAGTGCCTCAATGCAATCGCTTCCTGATCCAACGGTGCCATCTTTTCAATCGCTGCCGTGAGCGCCTGCCCCATTTCATTACGTTGCACCGACTTGCTCACCGACGTCTGGCTGGCAACCAGGTGTGCTGCAAGTGAGACCGAGGTCGTTTGGGGATACTGGTTACCTCGTATGGAAACTTCACGTCCCACCGATCGCTTCTCTGTTCCCAAATGCCGACGATGCACATCAACCAATGTTTGAGCCACAATCATGCGTAACCAAATGAATAAGGTGTAGTTTTCTTCACGCAAATAATGTTGAAGCCTCTTGGAAGCGGCAACAAATGCTTCCTGCAACACATCATCTGCATCAACTCTGGCAGCAATTCGCTGGTCCATTCTAAATGTGACCAAATGCCAAAATCGCTCTCGATTGACCGCAAATACTTCAGCCAACACCTGTTCTCCATCCCTACGAAGCCGCTCCAACACCACCGGATCCTCCTTGAGTGGTGGTTGTTCTTCCAAATCATCTGCAGCGTCAGAATCGGTCATAAAACACAGGCTTGTATTCAGGGAAACGGAATGCTCTGAATTTATCCACAATCCATCCTTCAGAACACACGAAGAACAAATAAAAATGGGGGAGCACCAATTTGGCAACGGACAACCGTCACACCACTCCTCAGACACCCGGCTATGGTCAGAAAGCTGCCTACTGTGACCGGACAATCGCCCAAAACAGTCATCCGTCTCCCACAACTTCAAGTTCACGGGTCTGTCAGACTTTCCTCACAATAGGCCCCACTAGCTTCTGAAACGTACTGAGAGCCCCAGCAGGACAACGAAGGATCACTCACCAGACGCCTAACGCAGACCCCAAAGCCCCCCACGGGTAAAAACCACTACAACAGTCGTGCGCGTTTCCACCCAAGACCGTGCGCGTTTCCACCCAAGACCGTGCGCGTTTCCACCCAAGACCGTGCGCGTTTCCA
>JAPOKD010000875.1 GCA_029977825.1 Planctomycetota bacterium
GAGCACATGAACATCCTGAGGCAATCCATTCACAATGTTCGAAACAAGCTCAGCATTCCTCAAAGATGATGTTCGAGCACTCGTGGCACTGCACGCGACGAGACGAATCTCGGATCCGACATCTGAAAGAATTTTCCCACTCTCCTGTGGAAGGATGGCTGGGAGAAAATAGGATGCCGAAAAAATTGATAGCGTTGTCGCCACAGTGAAGAAGAGATTTCTCATGGTTATTTCAAATGCAAGGGAGCATCAACAGATCGGTTGAGAGTTTTCTGAGCCGTTGGTAATCTGACACCTTCCAGCTCAAACACATCCACGTCAGGACTTTTGCAAGAGTGACCTGATGCACAGACGCGTCCCAGCTTTGCAAGCCAGAGATCGCGGACTGGAACCAGACATCAGACTTGCCCGATCTGACATAACAAATCGGGCAATCTTGTCACCCTGCCAAATCCGGCTCAGTTCCGGGCGGCCATGCGTTTGACGATCTCGGCAAGGTCTCGGTACTTCGCCTCCAAAACGCCGGCTCGCTTTTCTACATCACGCACACGCGAGCTGACTTTACCGACCCGTCCATCCAGAGCACGAATGTCAGCATCGTTCGCATTGATTCTCGCATTCAAATCAGCGAGTGTTCTGTCGACCAGAACAAACTCGATATCGTTCTCGTCCTGGCGTTCTTCCAAATCAGCGACACGTTGCTTGAGATCTCCTCCGGCAGCATCCCCTCGCTGGTCGGCGATGGCTACCTGATTGAACATGGCTTGTGTCATCATCACGGCGGTCGCAACCATGCAGACAGTGGCAGCGTTGAAGAAAATTTGTTTGGTTTTCATATCAGTCTCGATTTCATAAGCGTGTTGTATTGGGAGACATAGCGTTTCCAGTCTCCACGGATTGGCTCCGATGATGCGGAAGAATGCAAAGGGCGTGCCAATCTCAAAAAACACGTTTTTTTGCATCTCGGTCGGCCTCAATGTCCCGTGCTGAGATGCTTGTATCATCCTGAGACACCGGCCATCACACCAAAAACCACTGTGCCCGCACCTCCGCGAACACACGGTTTATGCCACTTTTGCTAGGGAAAGCTGGGGTTTTGCACAGCTTGAAATCCCGCCTAGAGCGTCGGTTGAAAGGTTGATGCGAAACGATGCGGAAGCCCAGGGGCTATTTCACATCCAGCGACATTGCAGCAACCGTCATCCCAAATCCCCACTCTGCCCCCTGACTTGGCAACGACTGCCTTTCCAAGTCGAAGATCCCGCATTGCTGGGAGCATTTGCATGGGAGGCAGTGTGACACGCTCTTAGCTGCGGAGCCGATTCGTTCGGTAGAAAAGGCGAAATTTTCTTCCCTTCTCACTTATTGCGGCATAACGCACAAAAAGATCGTTGAATTTCTTGACATCGTCATTACGTGACCAATGTTTCCAAAGGTAACAGAAAGCAAAGACCTTTCGAGGCGAAGGATCGCGACAACCAACCTCATCATCACTTTTCGGCTCACAACAGCCACGACCAGCTAGCCACCGCAGCGGGAATCTCTAGCCCATTGCGGTTGTATCACGAGCACTCTTCTCATCCCTGATCTCATCTCGCAGAGTGAACTTCATGCTTCGTGCAACGACTGAAAATGGTCCTCATTCCTCACCCTCTTCAATCAACCGATCATCACGCCGAAGGCGAAGTACGCTCAGAAGGTCCAAAGCTCGGCATTACGGATCACGGTCTGCGGTAAAAATGGTTCCCCGTGTTGAAGTTCTGGAACCACGCCATTTGCTGAGTGCAATTCTGCCTGCGTACGTGAATGACGAATTTACATTCGGTGACGCGACTTCGCTGGCCCCCTACGGACTAGAGAATACATTCTCACTGCAAAGCCGCCCCGGCGCCACTAAAACCATTTACCTGGACTTTGATGGCCACCACAGTGTGGGTAACTCGTGGGGGCACGACATCCAATTTCCGGCTTTTAATCGTGACGGCAATCCGAATAGTTTCTCGGACTCAGAACTGATCGAAATCCAGAAGCAATTCCAGAATGTTGCCGAGGACTTCCTGCCGTTCGATGTCAACGTGACAACACTGGACTCTGGCGTTGCCGCGTTATCGAAAAGCAGTATCAATGACTCGACCTGGGGAATTCGTGCGGTGAACACCCAGCCAACTGATGGCTTCGGGTCCGGCATCGGCGGAATCGCTTATCTGAACTCATTTTCTTACAATCAGGACACCCCCGTCTTCACATTCAACAAAGGCGCGCGGAATGGAGGGATGACGAATTCGCATGAAGTCGGGCATGCTCTTGGGCTGCGCCACCAGGGTCTCAATACCCAAAGCTACCACCCTGGAACAGGAACAGGCCAAACCAGTTGGGGGCCGATTTTGGGTGCTCCATTTGGAAAGCGTTTGACCCAATGGAGCAATTCCGACTACGACGGCGCGACCATTGATCAGGATGACCTGACGGTGATCACCAGCAACCGCAATGGATTTGGGTATCGCGATGACGATCACGGCAGTGGTCTTCAGTCGGCCACCGTGTTAACAGCGGACGAAAACCAACAGATCTCTTCGTGGGGGATTATTGAACGCACGGAGGATCAAGACTGGTTCTCTTTTCAGACCGGCGCCGGCAACGTGATTCTGGATGTCAATGCATTTGGCCAAGACCCGAATCTCGATATCGAGGCCAAACTGCATGACGCTTCTGGCAACGTCATTGCGACCAGCAACCCGTTGAATGACACCAATGCCTCCTTTGACCTTGAGCTGACTGCTGGCCAATACTTTTTATCAGTTGATGGTGTTGGCTTGGATGGCCAGAACTCTGACTACGGCAGTATCGGCTTCTTTTCATTGCAAGGAGTCATCGTTGAATCCAGCACCGAGTTTGTGGTTGGCGAAGCAGGCGAGATCCTTGATTTGA
>JAPOKD010000471.1 GCA_029977825.1 Planctomycetota bacterium
TGCTTTGCAGCCGCGGCTTTCGCCATGAACGGAATAGCCGCATCAATGAAACCACTGGTAATTCTGGATCTCTGCATCCACGTTACAGGTTCACCCAACCGAACCGCATCGGTCCAAATTTTTCCTACCTTGCCGTCACCAGTCTTTGTCAGCGGCAACAACTTGGCACCCATTCCTTCAAAGTTGGTTAGAGAAGCATCAAACCCGTACTCCGATATTTGCGGTGCCTCGTCGACATCTCGCTGCCCACCCATGTGCCATTTTCCGAAGTGTCCCGTGGCATACCCCGCTGCTTGCAGGCTACGGGCAAGCATGGGGGCCTTTGGATCCAACCATTGGGCTAACCCACGCAACTCGTTCTGTTCACGATGTGCCAAATATGACGTAATGCGCCATCGCTGCGGGTACTGCCCCGTAGAAATTGCAACACGAGATGGAGAACAAATGGGCGAATTCACATAGAACTGTTCAAAAGCAATCCCCTCTCGAGCCAACTGATCTATTGCTGGCGTTTCCGCATCAGTATTCCCAAAACATGAAAAATCAGCCCAGCCCATGTCATCAATGAAAACAACCACCACGTTCGGTTGCGTTTCCGCTCTCGCAACCGTACAGAGTGGTACCAGAATCAAGGAGAACACACATAGAAAAACAGATCTGCTTGAATCGCCGAGCATTGACTCGAATCCCATTAAAACTAGAAACCAACGATGTGGTATTGCATGCAAACACCAAGTCAAACCGCCACCACGAATGATGACTCAATTATCTTAACAAACACACAGTTAAGAATTAAACGATTGCGAAATCTTGAAGTAACAAATGACGCAACCGATGCAAAACCGCTTTCCCAAGCTCAGCTGATGCCACCCATCTAGACCGACCGTGTTCGCAACTAAAGAAATGTTCAAGGCCAACGCGTCTGAGCATTTCTTTCCACAAGATAAAATATTTGGTTGAACCCCTAAAAACTCAACGTCCGCCAATAGCTTAACAATTTTTGTGCTTGCTGCCGTGGTTGAAAAACCGCCTCGACGATGGACTGGCGTTCGGCATGGTCATCACCACGTACATGCATTACTGCTGCGTTGAGTTTGTAGCGATATCCTCTTCTGCTTCACGTCGCCGAAAGGAAAATAAACCAGTGACGATCAGTCTCATGATCGCCATGACTGTCACACAAATCGCTCCGATGAACGTACTGTAAAACCCAAGTCCAATCACAAGCCAACTCAAACCCAGCGGTATATTGCCAAACGTCTGCCACGATAACGGGGTGACAAAGCGGCAAAACACAAACCACGGTTCCAGAAAAACCTCGGCCATATCAAACGCCGGTTCTTCAAACAAGACAATGGAACCGAAACCAAAGACGAACGCCAAACCTGAAAAAAACATCCAGTAGAAAAATCGGTTCTTCATCAGTCAGCTACATCCTGCGCACGAGAGCGAATCAATTTTTGCACTCCGTTCACCAAGCAATCTCACCGATCCTTTCCGTCACAAACCTCAACGCTTTGCATCGCAAAGAATGATTACTGATAAACCTGAGTCAAGTAAAAATCACACCACAAAGGCCGCCACTTCAAACTGGCCCAGACCGCATGCAACCTGACCGAAATCAGCGCGCACGACGCAGAAGCCGTCACCTGCTAAACACCTCCACACAAGCCCTTCGAGTTCCTCACGACTCCGCAACAGAAGGGCGGCATGAATCCCACGCTTAAAGACGGAAACCCAACACCACCTCCCTCATCAGACACCAAAACGCGATCTTTCTTGGCCGCCACCGCATGCAGCAATCTAAAACTGTACCGTAACCTCGCGAACAGAATTGAAAACATTCTAGAGACAAGTAATCCACCACCTGTTTCACTCCCCCCTTTTGCTCGCGATGTATCAATAGGTAGCAACGAGCGTCATGGACACTTACAGTAAGCTACAATGTAACCGCAACGCCGCAGACACCATTCCATACGCGCGAAAGATGCGGATGTGACGCAAAGACAATGGTTCTCTCAGCCCAACTGGAAAAATTCCGTATCTCGCAGGCCGGTGAATTGGCGCAGATCGAAACTGGGAAACTTTAATGTTAAGAATGGGCATGAAGTCAAAACACCAACGGGCGTTAGCTCACCGCCAACAACACATTGCAGCGGGGATTTTGTCACCCGACACCAAAAGAATCTTTGCAATGCTGCATGACAGGATCCTCGTTGAAGAGATACTGACCGAAACCACCATTTCAAACACCTCGAAAGACCACTTCCACACTCTTCACATGCAAGCCCAAAAACAAACCAAGCTACGGCCCATGCCCATTTTGCATCAACTTTCTATAGCAGTTTTGCTCGTTTCGCTATCGCTTGGCGGCTGTTCTTCACCTTCACAAGCTCAGGAACTCAAATACGAGGATCGAATTGGTTCCAACACAGGTTTTGACATGTGTGAGAATTTCCGATTCAATCGTATTAACAAACTGATCAGCGATGGAAAGATTTCACAGCAACAGGGGTACAACATCTGGAAACGTATCCGATCAGACAAGGAGGCCGTCAAAACCATACTGTCTGATGCAGTGGCCGCCAAAGAGCTTTCACAATCTCAAGCTGATCGCTTGCTGCCAATAGTTGACGTACCGATGACATATTTTGACAGTCAGCACGGAACATTTGGACAACCCAAAGAATTAGGTGAAAGCAAATTCAAACAAGGTGAAGTGACTCCAAAAAACAGAGCGGCAATTTACAGCCGTTTGATCGCAGCCAATGAACAGGGAAAAATGCATGATTTCGATGTTGCATCGATCATGAAGCAACTCTACGCGGGATTTGACCAGCAATCTGAACCCATAGAAGAGGTTGCCATTTATCGAGGTGCCTTGAACCCTCGTATTGGTCAAAGTGGTTCACAGGCACGCGTGTTGCAGTCTGCCAAAATGCAACGTGCCCAACGAACCGGCAACCAGCAAACCAACAGAGGCTATGGGGAAAGCAAGCTAAAGATCGCTGACCCCGAAGACTGGATCAAGGCTCTTGAAGAACCTATTTACTCCGGACCTCAACCCGGCGAAAAAGTTCTGCCATTGACAGCGTTAAATTTAAGAGGCGGGGAGGCAGGTCAGGAATTTGACCCAATCAAACTGGCAGGCGATAAGTTGCACCTGATCTTCTTTGTGCGCGAATCTCGAACTTTCGGGCGTTTTCTTGGTCAATTAAGAAAACAACTGCAGACAATTGAGACCAACTCGAGCCAGGCATGGGCGATGTCGGTAATCGTCAGTACCGACGATGTGAATGAAGCCGAAAAAAGCTTTGCGATCCTCGACCAACGTTATCCGAAAAACTTGATAGTTGGTTTATCAAAGGATGGCTCGGCTGGTCCACCTACCTATGGATTGGATAAAAACCTGACGGCAACGGTGATCGTTGCTAAAAACGGCACGGTACTTCACAACCTTCCGTATGTTGGAAACGCTTTCTACACGCAACCACATATCCTTGGCGCAGTCGCCGATGCCATGAAAATCGATCACGCCACCCTTCGCAAGTACATCGACGGTACACCTGGTGATGCGGCTAAAGCCGCATATGCACGTGGAATGCATCGGCAACAAGGTGGGGCCGAGTCCCATTTTCGAACGCAGCTCGCACCCTTAGTCACGAATCGACAAATAAACCGTACCGAAGCAACGTTGTTACTTAGACTGTTCAATGACCCAGCCAAGTTGCGCAATGAATTGGATAAATTGGTAAAGGCCGAAAAAATCACAATCGAACAAGCATCGCAACTTCTAGGTGAAAAAGAAAAACGCAGCACTGAGGAACCTGCTGGGCGTTAATCACTCAACAGACCTTTCTTCTCTTCGCGTTTCACCACCACTGATATCGAGAGCTCTGACATGACGAAGATAGGTCTCGCGCTGTCATTAATTGCCTCTGCACTCTTGGGACTGTGCGGACCGTGCATGTCGATGGAATCCCCAAAGCCTGTCACAGATCCGGCGTCCAAAACACAAGCTACCGCAGTTGATTTCATCAATGACGTGATCCCAATGTTGACGAAACTCGGCTGCAATGCTGGTAAGTGTCATGGATCTGCTATCGGGCGTGGTGGATTCAAATTGTCACTTTACGGCGGAACACCGAAAAATGATTTTGACGAAATCGTCCACAGACATGGAGGACGCAGAGTCAACCTTAAAGATCCTGAAGCGAGTCTTCTGTACCTGAAACCGGCCGAGGTTTTAGAACATGGCGGCGGGGTTGTGTTACGTAAAACCAGCGATATCCAGCTTCTACTAACCTGGATTCAACAGGGAGCACAATTCACCTCGCATCGTCGACTCAAACGCATTGAGGTGCAACCCGCGCGCTTCGTTGCGTCGCAACTTGGTGATGAGATCCCATTAAGAGTAGTCGCACATTTCGATGACGGTGTCAGCCGCGATGTTACGCAGATGACTCAATTCAACGCAGACGACTCGTCCGCTATCACCGTCAACCAAAACTCCGCTAGGGTCAAAGTAATACGTCCCGGTCGCCACATTGTGATTGCAAGGTTCTCGACAGAAGTGATTCCGATCGAATTATTGGCCCCATTTTCGCCCTTGCCACAGAACCAGCCAGACGAACCACGCAAGAATTTTGTGGATCATGAAGTACTGACGGCACTTTCTGAGCTTCGAATCCCAGTTTCGCCGCAGCTAGCGGATCAGGCTTTCTTGCGTCGTATCAGTCTCGACCTTTCTGGACGACTGCCGCAACCCAGTCCGCAAAGCAGATCGCATCCTCTGGATCGGGAAAAGGCCGTGGATGACTTACTCCGTTCCGAAGATTTCGTTCACTTTTATGCCCTCAAGCTATCCAAGCTGCTGCGAATCCAATCCAAGCAGGACAAAAACCTTGTAACCACAACTCCACAAGCCGCCAGAGCGTTTTACGATTACCTGGCAAAGCAACTAACTGACGGCACAGGTTACGACCAAATCGCGCGAGACATTCTCACTGCTACCGGAGACACGTCTCAATATGGTCCGGCTGCGTTTTATACAGCGGTCGAGGACGCCAGACTGCAGACTGAGTTCACGACCGAAGTGTTCATGGGCTGTCGAATGAAATGCGCCAATTGCCACAACCATCCGTTGGATAA
>JAPOKD010000051.1 GCA_029977825.1 Planctomycetota bacterium
ACGCTCATCATGGAAATGGAACTACGTCTATCAAATGACGCACCGCTATTACCAAGCATTCAAGCCTTTATTCGTTCCACCCTCAATGAAGTAGGCCTTTCAGAAACCACCGTTTCTGGGCTAGAGCAACTAGTTCGTGAAGTCATCACTCACACTGTCGAACATGCCTACCCGCATGGTGAAGAGGGTGCGATTATTCTCAAAGTTACCGAGTCGAACGGCAAGTTTGAGATCACCATCTGTGATGATGGCGTTCCACAAGATATCAAGAAACTGGAAGCTGAACTGGCGCAAGGTCCTATCGACCTGCCGGGATTGAGAAATGCAATCAACACTGGCATCCTCGACGAAATGCACTGGTCGGCACTGGGGCCGAACGGAAAAGCTCTGCATTTGATCAAATGGCTTCACGACAAATCAGTTCGCGATACCAACTCAGTTGGGGTCACTAAAGATGAGCCACTGGCACCTGAACAGGAATACGATGTCCGTAAATCGAGACCCGAAGAAGCACTGCAGATCTCACAGTTGATTTACCGCATTTATGGAAATACATACTTCAACGAAGACCTTTACTACCCCGACCGGGTTGCAGCACAACATGCCAATGGCAAGGTACTTTCGATCGTCGCCGCAGACACGGAAGGCTATCTGGCTGGCCATTGTGCTCTAGAGTTCAACGATGCGGGCCCGGTAGCAGAAGTCGGTCAAGCAGCAGTTGATCCCCGCCACCGAGGCAGAGGACTCCTGAACAAGATGAAAGATGCTTTGGACCAGGAAGCTCAGACGATTGGTCTGGCTGGCTGGTATGCGGATTCTGTTACAGTTCACATCTACACGCAAAAATCGAATGCGCACCACGGCGGCCACATTTGTGGTGTCGGGCTGGGTGTCTCCCCAAAGAATGAGTCGTTTGCGGGCATCGCTGAAGAACTCTCACAACGCGTGAGTTGTGTGATTTATTTTCATTGGGTCACTGAACCGGAAGAACGTGAAATATTCATTGCCGAACGACACCAGCAAATCGTGTCAGAGATTTACGAAAATCTCGGATGCCCTGTTCGATTCGGTACTGCTTCACCTACAGAACAGGCACACGGAACGCTATCGATCAAGGTAAACCCACGGGCGCATTTTGCTGCAATCCATGTGACCACACTTGGCCAGGACACCGTGCAGAATATTCGTCGAGCTGCAAGGGAGCTAGTCGAACTATCACACGTGGAAGCTCTAGTGGTGGAATTACCACTGGAAAACCCAGGTACACCTGACGCATGTGAAGCGTTGGAGCAACATGGCTTTGGTTTTACGGGCATTGGACCACACTTCACGACCGATGGTGACGTCATCAAACTGGAATACCTCGTAGAGCCTCTGGAAAAAGAGCCAATTAAATTATTCGAGCCGTTTGCTGACCGCTTGGTCGATTATGCTTTGAACGAACAAAAACGCGTTCGGGAATCCATGTAAAACGCGGTGTCATAATCGACTTGAATCTCATCCTGTCAATTTACCGATCAGCTTGAGCAATGATTATCGATCAACAACCGCATCCACAAACTCGGTAACCTCATTAATCCGGCGATGCAAAACCTTACCACCGACCGACCGACCTTTGTGACACATCTGGAATGTGGCAAAACAGGAACTCATTACGCTGCGGACCAGTTACACGGATTGTCCGAAGTCGGCAGCCCTCTAATCGTAAGATACGATTTACAGGGAATAGCGAAGGCGGTCAGCAAAGACGAACTACAGTCCCGCCCTGCAGACCTTTGGCGGTACAGGGAATTCCTGCCGGTGCGTCGGACCAGCAACATTGTGAGCCTCGGCGAAATCATGACTCCGTTGATCGAACTTGCCAGTTTGCAAGCCGGCCAAGGACGTTTGATTGTAAAAGACGAGGGTCGATTGCCCACCGGCTCATTCAAAGCCCGAGGTCTTTGCATGGCTGTCTCGATGGCGAAAGAACTCGGTGTGACAAAATTAGCCATGCCTACCAATGGGAATGCCGGCGCAGCCATGGCTGCCTATGCCAGCCGCGCGGGTATGGAAACGTTTATTTTCTGCCCAGACGATACACCAGAAATCAACGTCCGGGAAATCGCAGCCCAAGGCGCTAAGGTGTGGCGAGTTAATGGGCTGATTAACGACTGTGGCAAACTGGTCGGAGAAGGAAAAGAGATCCACAAGTGGTTCGATTGCTCAACACTCAAGGAACCGTATCGCATCGAAGGAAAGAAAACGATGGGACTGGAACTTGCAGACCAGTTCGATTGGGACCTTCCTGATGTCATTTTCTACCCCACCGGTGGAGGCACTGGATTGATCGGGATGTGGAAAGCATTCCAGGAACTCAAGGCCATCGGATGGGTCAAAGGCCGTCTACCGAGAATGGTCGCAGTTCAGGCAACTGGTTGTGCGCCGATTGTCAAAGCGTATGACAATCAGCAGCAACACGCGGAACTGTGGCCGAATGCGCACACGGTGGCCGCCGGAATTCGTGTCCCAGCAGCGATCGGTGATTTTCTGATTTTGGATGCGGTACGTGAAAGTGATGGATTTGCTACCGCTGTAACCGATGAGGCGATCCTGAGTGCTCGAGATGAGGCTTCCAGGAAAGAAGGAATGCTGATGTGTCCGGAAGGAGCGGCAACGCTGGCGGCATATCAACAGGAATTGGAATCAGGAAGAGTCTCGGCCGATGAAACTTGCGTGCTATTCAACTGCGCCACAGGGTTGAAATACCCGTTGCCCGCCATGGACGAACGCATCGACTTGAGCGAACCCGTCGATTTTGCTTCTTTCTAGGTGCAAATCAGCGATCGCAAAGCTGGCAATTTGATTTTCTGGATCAGCCCCACAATCCGTTAGCCTGTCCTCATCTCTAAACAATTTTCACCGTCCACAGACATCCATCAACGGGACTGAATTGCAAACAAAACTTCGCTTGATACTCCCATGATTCCTGCCCTCATTTTCGTCACCATCCTGCTGATCCTGGGAGTGGCATTGCGACTGAGCTGTTCAATCTTTCGCTGGCTGTACATTCCCGCCTCCGTACTGGCGGGAATGATTGGCTTGCTGTTCACCCAAATTGATCTCACTGCTCAGTTTTCATCCCACACCACTGCCTGGGCCGAGACGCTGAAGAGTTGGCCCGGATTTCTGATCGCAGTGATCTTTGCTGGAATGCTGCTGGAACGCAAACCCGCACCCTGGCGAAAAAGCATTTCGCGCGTCGGACGGCAGGGGCTGATGGTGTGGGTGATTGTGCTGGGAGAAACCGCCATAGGTTTGATCGCCACGTGGCTGTTCGTCAAACCGTTTTTTGATGTACCCCATTCTTTTGGAACGCTCATCGAAACTGGGTTTGCCGGTGGGCACGGTACTGCCGCTGCCATGGGCCAGGTCTTCAAACACCCAACGATTCAACTGGACAGTGGACTGGACCTTGGAATCCTGATGGCTACTTGTGGCCTACTCTACGGATTAATTTCAGGTATTTTCTGGATCAACATCGCCGTAAGAAAAGGATGGACCGGGAAGCCGGATACCAAACCTGAAAATGGCCATGACAAAAAATGCGATACGAAAAAAAACCACCCTTCTCCGACAACAGCACGACCAATCATCGGCTATGCACGCATTGGCAAGGACACCATTGATCCGTTACTGCTACAAGTGCTGTGGCTGGCGATTGCTTTCAGCATTGGGCTTGGGCTCCAAAGTATCGTTACATCATCCATCGGATTCATCGAAACTCTTGGCGATGTGGCCACCACGGTCGACACGAGTGAAGAACAATTGTCAGAGCGTCTGACGCTCGAAAGCATTGCTGGCAGCTTTCCTCTCTTCATCTATACGCTGTTTGGTGGATGGATCGTACGCGCTACACTGAGCCTGCTCGGTTGCGAAACAGCCATCGACCGTGACACCATCAACCGGCTTACATCCGCAGCAATGGACGTCTTGATTGTTTCTGCCATCACAACTTTGAACATCACGGCAGTCAGCACATTGATCGTGCCATTCGCTGTTCTGTTTCTCTTCGGTGCCACATGGACAGGATTCTGCCTCATGATTCTGGCGCGGAGAATGTTACCGTCTGAACACTGGTTCGAACTGGGACTGATTAACTATGGCATGTCAACTGGAACCACTGCCACAGGTTTCGTGCTACTGCGACTCGTCGACCCTGAGCTTGAATCAGGTGCTGCAGAAGATTATGCATTGGCGGCACCCCTCTCTTCGCCCTTCATTGGTGGAGGCATGATCACAGTAGCGATGCCACTACTTGTCTTGGAACGAGTGCCGCTCGCTGTCACGGCGATCACGATGACAATGCTCGTCGTCGTCTTGATCTATATTGGACAGCGGTGGAATTGTCGCTCAGGCAAACAACATCAAATTGAGAATACCGATGCTAAATAGTCTTCGATCGATGGTCTGCATCATTGCGACTTTGGTTCTTCTTCCCCTGTGTTGTGGTGCAGACCCTGACACGGGTATCGCGAGATCAGAACCGCGGAACGATAAAACTGCCAACCAACCCGTCAACGTGACACGCCAACAGGTGGTTGATCTTTCCCATACTTTTGACAAACAAACCATTTACTGGCCGACAGAAAATGGTTTTCGGTTGATCCCGGAAAAAGCTGGCATCACGGAAAAAGGATATTACTACTCGTCGAATCGATTCATGGCAGCCGAACATGGTGGCACTCACTTGGATGCACCTGTCCATTTCAACGAAAAGGGTAAATCCGTTGATCGATTACCACTTCAACAATTGATGGGCGAAGCTGCGGTAATCGATGTCACAGCCGCATGCCGTCAAGATCCGGATTATCAAATCAGCGTTGCTGACCTAAGAGCGTGGGAGGAAAAGACAGGCCGCCAGTTGGTCGATGTGATTGTCCTTCTGAACACTGGATACGCTAAATACTGGCCTGATCGAAAAAAGTACCTCGGCACTGACCAATTAGGGCCCGAAGCTGTTGCTGAACTGCATTTCCCCGGTCTTGATCCGGAAGCCGCTCGATGGCTTACTGAACATCGGGCAATCAAAGCCATTGGCCTTGATACGGCCAGCATCGACTATGGTCAATCAACACGATTTCAAAGCCATGTTACACTTTTCAAACACCAGATCCCGGCATTTGAAAACGTAGCCGACATGAGTCGCTTACCTATTTCGGGAAGCACAGTCATCGCATTGCCAATGAAGATCGGTGGCGGCAGCGGAGGACCGTTGCGAATTGTTGCCTGGTTGCCAAGTGAAGACGCAACAAGCGGATCACGAAAAGAACCGTGAAGAACTCACCGGTGCCAAATCAATCAGGGCAATGCAGTGAGCTTCTGTCGCTCTTGGTATGCACTGCTTCACAGGTGCTCAGCTTCCCTTACTCGACACAGCTGAATTGAGGCATCGTCACGGATCTGGCCGCCGCAGATAAGACCAACTGCCGCAGTTTATCCAAGCGCTGTGCCGCAGGTGCGTCCCTGCCACCCACGGGGGTTCACGACTGTAAGCGTCAATCATCCAGAGGAATCGATTCCCGCATCGTAAAAGGGTCACTGGTCACGATTGCTATCACCAGCTCACTGAATCGGTAATCATTTGCCTGCAGTCGCGAATAGGCATCATTGATGACACAACGGTCATAGGACGTCAGTCCGCGGCCCAACCCATAGGTCAGCAATTTTTGTGCAAGGCATCGACAAAATTGCTCAGCTTTATTCTCGGTCAGAATCTTCATCAATCCATCTGCCCCGTCAAAGCGGACACCGCCGGGTAGTTCTCCGCTTGCGTCGATTTCGAATTTCCCGTCTCGGTCCCGCCACGCCCCAATTGCATCGAAATTTTCGAGTCCAAAGCCGAGGGCATCCATTGTACGGTGGCATACCGCACAAGATTCGTTCGCTCGATGCTGCTCCATCTGCTCGCGCAATGAACCCAAAGTTTCGATCCCTTCCTCAAGCTCAGGAACATCCGCTGGAGGGGGCGGTGGTGGTTCTGCGAGAATGTTGTCAAGAATCCATTTCCCGCGTTTCACAGGCGACGTGCGTGTTGGATTTGAAGTCAGCATCAGAATACTTGCATGCGTGAGAATCCCGCGCCGGCCCTTCAACAGTTTCACTCGCTGGAAACCCTGCTCTTTGGGAGGCTCCATTCCGTAATGGCTTGCGAGTCGTTGATCGACATAACTGAAATCTGCTGTCAAAAACTCCAGTACATTTCGATCTTCAGTGATCATCGCCTGAAAAAAGAGCTCTGTCTCTTTCCGCATTGACTGCTGCAACTCATCATCAAAAGTGGGGAACAGATCAGGATCAGGCTCCAATCGGGTTACATCACGGAGTTGCAACCACTGGCCAGCGAAGTTTTCGACAATCGCGTTTGCCTTTGGATCCTGAAGCATACGTTTGGCCTCACGAACCAATACTTCGTGATCTGTCAGTTTGCCTGTCTTGGCAAGGTCCAGCAACTGTTGGTCTGGCATGCTGCTCCACAAGAAATAGGAGAGTCGAGATGCCAACTCGAAACCATCCAGTTTTCGAATCCCATCCCCATCATCTTCTCCGGGATCCTTCTCAATTCTGAAAAGAAAATGTGGGCTGGTAAGGACCGCTACTACCACCGTCTTGTAAATCTCTTTGGATTCCGCATCCTGCCCCCAAGCGTCACGCATGATCGTGAACAGTCGCACCTGCTCATCCTGAGTCACAGGCCTCCTGAATGCTCTCGAGGCAAAGTGCTGAATATTGAGTCGCGCTGCCTGCGCCTGAGCCAACAGATTTTCAGACGCCGGTTCATGGGGAAAAATCTTCTTGGACAGTTCCGTGTCTGCAAAAATTCCATCTGCAATGGTGTAAGCAGCCTCGAGATATTTCTCCAACAGGATTGGTGGCAGCGATAATACGTCTCCAATATTATCAAATCCTTCTCCAACATCATCCGAAGGAAACCCGTCTGCAAGTTTCAGATCCAGTCCAGTAAGATCACGAATCGTGTTGTTGTACTCTGCCTTGTTGAGTCGACGGATGGTCACTCGGCCAGGATGCTTATCGGCGGAGCAATCAAAACTCTCCAGCACTGCTTCCAACGCCTGGGATACCTCGGCAATCTCTTCTGTCGAAGGCTGTGGTTGATCTGCTGGAGGCATTTGATGCTCATTGAGCAAACGAATGACCTGCTCCCAAAGGTCATAGTTCTGCTGCACATTGGCAGTTTTGCTGAATTCTTCAAAGGCGATGCCGCCCTCAGGTTCATCAGCGTTGTGGCACTCATAACAATGAGCTTTCAGAAACGGCACCACCTCGCGAACGAAAGAATCGTTAACCTGTTTTTCTTCACCGCTGGCGACATGCCACGAAGCAAGCAACAAGCTACCGGCGGCTACGAAAATTTTGCAATTTTTCACAGTGTTCATTGAAGGTTTTAAGCATTCGAACCACAGTTTCAGCGTTACGACCCGAACCGCCATGGTACCCGCTAACTTTCCGAGTCGACAACTGACATCCAAATCGAGCGTGCCCTGTGATTTCCATCTAATCACCAATGCAAATCAAATGCAGCAAATTCACTCTGGAAAACCGCTGTTCTGGGCCATTTTGACCCCTCTCGCTTTCGTGTGAAGGTGGCGATATTCCGGCCCCAACGGCACCACGACAACGGGCCCATCACTACCACTTCATATCACGCGAGACTACTTCGCAACACAAGCACTGGACAGGTTGCCAGTCGAACAACGCGTTCTGCTACTGAACCGACTAGAAGATGTTCAAGAAATCCCTGACCTTGAGATGACAGGACCACAAGTTCCGCTTCGACTTCTTTGGCAAATTTCGCGATTTCCCGGCCAGCATCGCCAATGGTCACATGGACCTGAACATCCTTGTATTTTTCACCCGACAACTTTTCTTTCAGATGTACTTTTGTCGAAGCAATCCGTGATTCAGTTGTGATGGTTCCGTACAGGTTCCCAGGTTCCATTGTCGACAACGCAGATAAAACGTGAATCACATGAATCCTGCCTGTTCCACTCTTGATATCCAAGGCGCGATCCAATGCAGCATACGACAAATCACTGAAGTCAATAGGAACCACTGTATTCTCTGACGTCATTCCGGGCATGATCGGCTCTCCTCAAGATAAAACTGGCTCTCTCACGAAACTCCAAAATCCGATTCAGACTTGGCACAAGATGGCGAGTCCACCTTTGAGAAAGCGGACTCTTTCGTCGATGTAACCGCACTCAGTTATTGTAGGCAATCATCCCTGACTCGGGTAAAGAATCCAAGGACCTGCTGAGACTTGAAGTCCTGTCCGAATGGTCCGTTACCTCAAAGCTGAATTCCATCGGAGACGAATGATTTGCCAATAAGCCTAGAAAAACTGAGGTGACCATCCGAGCGAGGTTGACGTTTCAATTTTGGTTTCAACAATCTAATGAGATCGACAGTTGGGTTGTTTGAGGTTGTCGAAAGCGTCGAACGCATAAATTCGTCATGCGGCCACTCTTTGATAGGTGTATGCTTGAATTGGTAGTAAAGCCTGGCCTGATGCAACAACATTAACCAACCAATGATCGCAACCTCTGAATAGATGTGGGATTCGAGGCATGAAAAAAGTACTGTTGGCGACTGATGGGTCGCACAACTCTCGAGAAGCGGCAAGATTGCTGGCCAGGTTATCGTGCAGTGAGGCACTGGATCTGATTGTGGTCACGGTTTTGCAAGTGCCGTACAGCGTTCGTCGAGTGGGAACGACCAAACAGCACGAAGAACTCATTGCAGCGGAAACTGCAGCAGCCGCGACAAGCTTTGAGGAAATCGAGCAGATACTTGACAACACAGGTAGCAAGCTGCGTCACGTCATGCGTGAGGGCCATTGCGGAAAAGAGATATGCGATCTCGCTGCGGCTGAAAAGGCCGAATTGATCGTGACAGGTGCGAAGGGTCGCTCCATGATTCAAAGAACGTTACTTGGCAGCACCAGTGACTATGTTGCACACCATGCTCCATGCAGTGTTCTCGTGGCCCGCTCGGCTGAAACCAGAGATGCGAAGACTAACTTCAGAATCGCAATTGGTTATCAGGATTCGGAAGCAGCGAAACATGCTCTGGAGGAATTCAGACTGGCGCGTTGGAAAATCAAAAGCGATGTACAGCTTGTGTCCGTGATCTCACTCGTGTCTTCTTTCCAGACAGAAATTGTTGTCGATACCGACAAAATTGAGCGAACGGCCAACGAGACGTTAATCGAAGCAAAAGCCAGCCTGGCGCAATCAGGAATCGAAGCCACAACACACTTGATCGAGGCCGACCACATCGCTGACAGTCTGGTCGATTATGTCGAACAATATGGATGCGACCTGCTGGTTGTCGGCGAAAACCGGCATAATATACTCAGCCGCATCCTCATGGGCAGTGTCTCAAGATTCGTCCTGCGATATGCTCCTTGCAGTCTCTGGATATCCAGAAACCAAAGGCAAACTGATTCATGACACAGCCTTCGCAATTTTCATTGCCCGTATTGCCACGACATCTGTGCTTTTCCTCGACGTTCAACCCCAGTAATCGCAATAAATCATGAAACGTTTTAAGAATATCCTGCTCTACGCAGGTATGGAAGAAAATGAAGTAGCCTTGGCGCGAGCACTCAAGCTTGCAAGCGAAAATCAGGCGACGCTGACAATCATGGACGTCGTAAAACCAATACCGCATGCCTTGGGCCTGTTTACTGACGTGGCCAGCAGCGAAGAACTTCAGGAGCTGGTGGTGAAAGACCATCATGAAAAATTGCAGGAAATCGCTGACTCGCACAAGGACAAAGGAGTTGAGATCAGCGTTGCAATGAGTAAAGGTGATCCAGCAACCGAAATTGTTAAGAAAGTAATTCGTGATGGGCACGATTTGGTAGTCAAGTCTGTCAATGGACAGACCGTTGGGAAATTATTTGGAGGAATTGCCCGCTCACTGTTGAGAATATGCCCGTGCCCTCTGTGGTTATTGAAACCCGATGTCGACGGAGAGTTTGACAGAATTTTGACTGCTCTGGATCTCGATGCAACCGATGATGCCCATCGCAATCTAAATCAAAAAATGATGGAAATCAGCACAGCATTAGCAGAGATGGAAAATGCTGAGCTGCATATCGTGACGGCATGGGAAGTGTGGATGGAACAGGCATTGAGACGTCGTGCGGGTGACGCCGAAGTCGATGCTGCCTTGGCTGATAAACAAGCCAAAGTGGAAGCATCACTGAACGAAATCCTCGGCAAACTCGAATCAACCACACCCGCCCAGCACAAACACATTCATCAGGGTAATTCTGCAACGGTAATTCGCTCCGTTGCAAATGACGTTAGCGCTGATCTGCTGGTAATGGGGACTCTCTGCCGAACAGGAGCTGCGGGTTTACTGATCGGCAATACGGCGGAGACAGTGCTTTCAGGAGTAAATTGCTCACTGCTCGCCCTGAAACCCGATGGGTTTGTCTCGCCAGTCCAAATCGACTAGGCAGCTGCAGAAAGGGCTTCGCTCGGATGCTCGCAACCTCCGAGACACACCCAAATCCGGGCAGCACCAACAAGTCGAAAACTAAAAAATCTGTTCCTGACAAGATTTAGTTATTTGCCATATCGCGACATCCCGATATATTGATACCAAGGGAAGGAAATAGCGATGGCAACCAACACAACTCAACCCGATAAGCCAACTGGCAGTACCGACTCGTTCAACGAAGCTGCAGAGTGCTTACGAATCCTTGCCCACCCCGTTCGTTTGCGAATGGTGCAAATGCTGCTTCACGGGCGATATTCAGTCGGCCAACTCGCTGAAGACGCCGGGATTCCCGATAATGTCGCTTCAGAGCATTTACGACTCATGCACCGCTGTGGTTTCTTTACCAGCGAGCGACAAGGACGACGTGTCTATTACCAAGTGGCTGAACCACACCTCCAAGAATTGATGAATTGTGTGGAGAGTCGGTTTCTAAGCTGAGTTGCGATCTCTGAGAGCCTATCCATTTTTTCACGCCTGTACATATCGTCACCTTGCGACCTAACGATCTTCCGAGCCAAGGAGTCCTGATTATGCGATCAATCACCGTCCAAGAATTGGCAAGACACCACGCGGAACGGCCGATTGAGCTGATCGATGTACGAACACGCGTTGAATTCGCTGAACGGCATGCCTCTCCCGCGAAAAATATCCCACTCAGCGAACTGGATCCTGATGCGGTCATGGCACGGCACGCCGAGACGTTCGGAGATCAACCGCTGTACTTGATTTGCCAAAGCGGCAAACGATCATCGCAGGCCGCTGAGAAATTCGTGGCCGCGGGTTACGACGGCATCATCAATGTCACTGGCGGAACCCAGGCATGGCTGGAAACAGGGTTGTCCATGGAACAAGACGAGCAGGTCATTTCTCTGGAACGGCAAGTTCGTATCGCTGCTGGCACAGTCATCCTGCTTGGAATCCTGCTGGCCTATTTCATCCACGCCTTTTTCCTGACAGTAGCGATCTTTGTGGGGGCCGGGTTGATTTTTGCCGGGATCAGTGACACCTGCGGCATGGGGATGCTGCTTAGCAAGATGCCATGGAACCAGAGCTCTTGCCGCGACGTTCATAGGTGCTCGAAAAGTAGCTGACATTGAGTGGATTGCAGGAACAAGCTTACATCAAGTTCACAAAGGGGCAGACGACTGATGTTATTGAAATACTTTTATGATCAATCATTAGCGCATGCTTCGTACATGCTGGGATGCCAGAGTAGTGGTGAGGCATTGATCATTGACCCCAGTCGCAACATCACGCCTTATCTGGAGGCTGCGCAAGCGGCTGGTTTGCAAATTGTGGCGGCAGCCGAAACGCACATCCACGCTGACTTTGTCTCTGGTTCGTGTGAACTTGCAGAGCAGGTGGGAGCCATGCTGCACCTGTCAAACGCAGGGCCAACCGAATGGAAATACGACATTGGCCATCTTCAGAACATCAATCTGGTCACCGATGGCGACACGTTTCACATTGGGAATATTCAACTGGAAATCATTCACACACCAGGACACACGCCAGAGAGCATATCTTTGCTGGTCACCGATCATGGCGGTGGTGCGACTGCACCTATCGGTATTTTCACGGGTGATTTTGTATTTGTGGGCAGCATGGGTCGACCAGATTTGCTTGAAACTGCCGCAGGCTTTGTTGGCAGCGCCAAAGAGGGAGCTCGTGATCTCTTTCATGCCGCGGAACGCTTCAAACAATTACCGGATTACCTTCAGGTATGGCCAGCCCATGGCGCAGGAAGCGCTTGCGGAAAGAATCTTGGTGCCATCCAATCAACGACTGTTGGTTATGAGAAGCGATTCAATCCGTCGCTTCAATTCGACGACGAAACCAGTTTTGTTCAGCACATTCTGGCAGATCAACCCGAAACGCCCCGCTACTTTGGTCACATGAAAAGAGTGAACCAAAGAGGTGCAAGACTGTTACGCGACCTCCATCCTATCCGTGTGCTGCAACCGCAGGAAATGGCCGCAGTATCACAAGCACAACCAATGATCGACATTCGGCCCCTTGCCGACTTCGAGAGAGCGCATCTTCCGGGTTCGATGAACATTCCATTAGCAGATCTTGGTCAATGGGCAGGTTCACTGATCGATTATGAATCCCCACTAACAATCATTGGAAGCACCAACGACTTGGTCTCATCAGTTAGTATTCTCCGCGCCCTTGGTGTCGACTTGATTGAATATCACATCAATGCAGTTGCGTTAGAGCGAGAGGGATTGATGACCGAGAAGTTAATGAACGGAACGCCAGAAAGCGTGGCCTCAGAAATTCAACAGGGCTCATCATGGCTGCTGGATGTCCGATCGCTGGGAGAATGGCACCATGGTCACGCACCGCAGGCTCATCATCATTTCCTCGGAGACCTGAAAGACAAGCTCTCACAATTGCCGACCAAGACCCAAATCATCACTCAATGCATGAGCGGCAAACGTTCAGCCATTGCTGCCAGTCTGTTGCAAGCCAGCGGGTTTAATGTCATTAACATGACCGGTGGTTTCCCCGCCTGGAAAAAATCCGGCCTGACCGTGGTTCGCTCCTTGTAAACCGAACCAGTTTTACCATGCTGGCATCGTGGATCGACTACTTTCTCGACTAAACTGAAAGGAGCAAGACGACAAAATAATCGAACAGGTGTCACCATCGCTACGACGAAGCCAGAGAAAAATGAGTCCCTTTTCTACACGGGAACATCAGATTCATGGCTTTTTGCGAGGGTCTGGGGGGCTTTCCTGCTGGTACTGATCATTTCTACCTACCCTCTGTGGTTTGTACCACCAAACGACCAGATATCATTGGCTGTTCCTCTGGCGTTTCCCATCTTTTCGATGTCTGGCTATGCACGGGTCTTGCCATCGGTTGTTCTTCTGGCTGGCCTGATTATTGCGATCGCAGCAGGCAGAGAAAAACACATTCAACTCGGTTGGATGACTGTGGCTGGATCGCTGCTTGCATGCTTTCTGATTGATCAACACCGACTTCAACCTTGGGCTTATCAGTCGTTCTTCTACGCCCTGATTTTCTGGACCATGAATCCCACATCTGGTCGCAAGTGGCTCATGCCGCTGGCTGCCAGTATTTACGTCTACAGTGCGGCTGGAAAATTTGATTTTCAGTTCCAGCATACAGTGGGTCAGGATCTGTTAGGCATCGTGGCACAATTGCTGGGCGGATTACCTCTGAATCTGGATGCTCACACCGCTACCCGCGTGACACTCTTGTTTCCCACCGTGGAGCTCTTGGCTGGTCTCGGACTCTTCCTGCCCAAAACGCGGCGGTCGTCAGTCATCATACTGGTTGTCATGCATATGACGCTCTTGGTCCTGCTCGGCCCATGGGGACTCAACCACAGCCGCGGTGTGCTGCTTTGGAATGTGATGTTGATGTTCCAGGCATACTTCCTGTTCTGGGTCCGACCAGGCATGGTGCCCATCTCGCCACACTCAACCACCAGCGCTGATCAAGCCTCACAGCAAAACAGTAACGGACCAGTGCGCAGAGTGGCAGCTTTGTGTTGCAGGTTACTGATCATGCTGGCAATCGTGTGTCCACTATTGGAGCGATCCGGCTACTGGGATCATTGGACATCATGGTCGCTATACTCACCGCACACGAGTCGTGCTGAAATTGAGTTGCACCGATCTGCCGGCAGCCGTCTGGATCCTGATTTGACCCGATTTCTGGAAGATGATGATGACAGCGACGGCTGGCAGAGATTATCGCTGGAGTCCTTCTCTCTGGGTAGCCGCTTTGTCCCAATCTACCCACAAGCTCGCTACCAACTTGCTATCGCCAATCAGATCTGCTCTTCGAATGAGTTGGACAACGAAGTCCGGGTGAAGCTGAAGGGAATCGCTGACCGCTGGACCGGGAAACGCAGCGAAAGTCGCCTGATTGGAAAACAGCAGATTCAAAATGCCAGCAAGGATTTCTGGCTGAATACAGGAGCTACCACCGACTGATTTCAGATACCCATTTGCTGCAGAATATCAGCGATGCTTCCTAATGTTTCGGTAAGCACTGGATGAGATTCCTCAAATCGCTGCGCAGACCGACTGACATGCTGACTGAGCGATTCTTTCGGTTCACTGCTTTCCTCTAAAACATCTTCGATGTCCTGCATCACTGTTCGCAATCTTTTGACATCAGCAGCGTCCAGATGATCGGCCGCTGCCAGTTCTCGCTGCACGACTGCCAAGGCTTCGGTAAGTTGTTTTTGACTCATGGCTTCATTGATTCCTGCAATTTTCGATATTTGACACAGAGGCAGTCTCAAATGGTGCGACTCACTCAAGATCTTACTTCATCAAAGTGGATCTATACAAAAGGCTTTCTGCTGCTTTTGATCTCTTTGACTTCGGCTGCGCTGATTCTGATTCAGGTACCGCGATGGGATGTATGCTTTCTGTTGTTAATCTGTCTCTGGGCAAGTTGTCGCACGTACTACTTCGCATTCTATGTGATTCAACATTATGTAGACCCTGATTACCGATTCAGTGGCCTATTCGACTTCAGCCGTTATCTACTGGGTCGAAATCGCCCGGGTGGGTCGGACAAGCAGTCGAGCACCATAGACGAATCACCATAAAAAATCCCCCATTCAATGAACGGGGGATGTCTACATAGATCACTCTGGAAAGGTAATTCAAACCTGTTTCCAACTTCGCTCAGCGGCACTGCTAAGCACGGCATCACAAACACGCTGAGTCTCTTGTGCATCACGGAAATTCGGATGTACTTCTTCTCCCGCTTGAAGACCTTTCAAGAAGTCAGCGACTTGATGAACAAAGGTGTGCTCATAACCGATTTGGAGGCCTGGCACCCACCACTTTTCCATGTAGGGGTGTTCCCCACCATGATCGGTGACATGAATGGACCGCCAACCTCTCAGCTTTCCTTCATCGCTATGGTCGAAATACTCTAGACGATGCAGGTCATGCAGATCCCAGCGGATCGAAGCATTCTCACCATTTATTTCGAACGTATAGAGTGCCTTGTGGCCCCGTGCATAGCGAGTTGACTCAAAGAGTCCCAATGATCCATTTTCAAAATGGCACAGAAACGCACATGCATCATCAATTCCCACCGGCTCCATTTTGCCAGTCTCTGTGTGCATACGTTCTTTGACAAAGGTCTCAGTCATAGCTGACACATCTTTAATCGAACCATTAAGCCAGATGGCTGTATCGATACAGTGCGCCAGCAAGTCGCCGGTAACACCCGAGCCAGCTGCCGCAACATCCAAACGCCACAGCGCTGCACCACCCTGTGGCACGTCATCCGAAATGGTCCAATCCTGCAGGAAGTTGGCTCGATAATGAAAAACTCGCCCTAACCTTCCCTCGTCGATCAGCTGCTTTGCCATGGTGACCGCAGGTGCCCG
>JAPOKD010000037.1 GCA_029977825.1 Planctomycetota bacterium
CCAATTTGAAGAAACGATTCAGCCGTTGATTGCTGAACATTGTTTGCATTGCCATGAAGGGGCTGATGCAAATGGCGAGATGGACTTTGCGGTTGTTGGTAAGCGAGCAGATTTGACGGATAGGCCAGCCATGATTCTGGCAATGCTGAAGGCGATCGACTCTTATGACATGCCGCCTCAGGATGAACCTGACCTGGACGAGGAGGTGCGTCAGGGATCAGTGATTGCATTGAAAGCCATGTTGCGTGAATCAACCAAGTCAGCGCCGGTGCCGCAGATCCCAATTCGGCGTCTGAATCGGTTTCAATACAATAACGCAATCAAAGATCTGTTCGGTTTGGAGATGGATGTTTTTCATCTACCCGAAAAGCTGATGACTCGCGACCAGAACTATGTGGCAGCAGGCACGCAGGTCATGCCGGCCAAAGTGCGTGTCAGCAGTAAGTCGCTGATCGACTCAGGCGGTATGGCCTCTGTAAATGCTTTCCCCAAAGATCTAAGGGCTTCTCATGGTTTCGACAATCAGGCTAACCAGTTGACGCTTTCGCCGCTTTTGCTGGACGCGTTTTTGCGATTGAGTGTTTCCATTACCGAAAGTCCGGATTTCAATGAGAAGACGGTCGGTATCTGGAACGAGTTTTTCAAAGAGCCGGAAGGCGAACAGGACCTGAGTGCTGAGATCCAGCAACGTTTGCAAAGCTTTCTCAGACTTGCGTTCCGTGGTCCGGTCCAAGAAGGCACTGTCACGCGTTACCGGAAATACACGCTTGCAAATATCGAAGCGGGTTTGTCATTCACTCAAAGTATGAAGAAAGCTGCTGCTGCAGCGTTATCATCGCCACTTTTCCTGTACAGAGCAGACACTGGCCACGCGACTGATGCAGACGTTGAGTTGGCATCGCGGCTTTCCTTCTTTTTATGGGGAAGCGGTCCTGACGATGAACTGCTGACCCTGGCGGAGCAGGGGCAGCTCTCGCGGCCAGAGGTTCTTGCAAAGGTTGTGGATCGGATGATGTCCGATCCCAGGATTGAACGCTTTCTGGATTCGTTTCCCGCGCAGTGGATGCAACTCGAGAATGTACTGGCTGCAACGCCAGACCCAGGGCAATATCGTCTTTTCAGCCTTGATCAACAGAACCCAGCCAGCCTGCAGATGATGCTGGAGCCGTTACTGCTGTTCGATATGGTGTTTCTTGAGAATCGACCTTTGGCGGAGTTGCTGTTGCCCGATTCGGCATACCGCAGTGAATTTTTAAATTTCTGGTACACCTCTGACTTGCAGCCTCCCAGGTTGAATCGCGAAGAGGTGGATGAGTACAACCGCAAGAATGAACAGCGGCGTCAGGAACTTGCGAAACGGGTTCTTGATTTGCGGGAACAGAAAGAGGGCATGATTTCTCCGGTCCGGGAACGCCTGCTTGAGAAGCGGCTTAAGGATCGGGATTCCCAACCAGCGCTGGATCTTAAACCATACGCTGCCTGGGAATTCGACGGAGACTTCAAGAGTTCCGTCAACGACCTGGAATTGACACCGCACGGCGAGGTGCGATTTGAGGATGGTCTGGTTGTGCTGGAGCGTGCCTATCTGCAAAGTCCAGCGTTGCCGATCGACTTGAAGACCAAGAGTCTCGAAGTTGCGTTCCGTCTGCATGATGTCAACCAACAGGGTGGTGGTGTGATGGGGATCCAAGGGCCCGGTGACTTCTTTGATACGATTGTTCTGGGTGAGCGTAAACGCGGGCACTGGATCTCTGGTAGCAATGGTTTTAGTCGTACGGACGACTTTCCAGAGTCAACGGAAGAGACCGAGACCGAGAACTTGTTGCATCTGGTGATGGTTTATCAGGAAGATGGAAAGACGCAGTTGTATCGCAACGGCCAGCCGTATGGAGGACCGTTCAACAAAGGTCTCGCCACGTTTCCCAAGGACAAAACCTCGGTCATTTTTGGTTTGCGACATCTGCCGGCTGGTGGAAACAGGTATTTGTCCGTCAGTATCGATCAGGCTCGCTTGTATAACCGTGAGCTGAAACCCGATGAAGTTCAAGCGGCGTTTAGCGGGAACAATCTGTTTGTGTCTGATCAGGAAATCCGAGCTGCAATGACTGAGACACAGAAGCAGCAGTTTGACCGACTGAAAGAAGAAATCGAAGTCATTGATTTGGCCTTGGGAAAAGTACCAGGCCCGGTCGACCCTGAGAAACGTCAGCAGGATTTGAATCGTCAGTTTGATGAGCAAGTCAAACGGATGTTACGTTCAAGGGTGTTTGAACGTGTTGCTATTGACGATCCCAGGTATGGCGGTGTCGTTACCAATGCAGCGATCATGAGTATGACATCAGGGCCCAAGCGTACACATCCCATTGCTCGAGGAGCTTGGGTGATTGAAGTCATTTTCAACGATCCACCTGCCCCGCCTCCGAATGATGTCCCACCACTTAATGAAGAACAGACTGACAGGAAACTGACAATTCGTGAAAAATTTGCAGTGCATCGTGAGAACCCCGATTGTGCCAGTTGCCACGCACGTCTCGATCCACTCGGGTTCGCGCTCGAAAATTTCGATATCACGGGGCGTTGGCGTGACAAGTATTCCAACGGGCGACCTGTCGATGCCGCCGGCAAGTTGATGACCAAGTACGCTTTTGACGATGTAGTGCGGTTCAAGCAGGTTTTGCAGCAGGAAAGGAAGCGTTTCGCCAACGCTTTTGCAGCCCACTTGCTGCGTTATGCTCTCTCACGTGATCTAGAGCCAGGTGATGTAGTGGCTGTCGACGAGATCGTTCATGCAGTTGAGGAACATCAGTTCCCGATGCGAAGCATGATTCGCGAATTGGTGCTGAACGATTGCTTTGTGCAGCCGGCGGCACGAAATCGTGAGGCGGATTGAATATTCCGTGAGTCACGGCGTTCGTTGCATCGATCCGGTTTTGGGGTTTGGCGGACTTTGGAACTCTGGCAGCTTCTGATTGCACCGTATCTTGCGAAAGTGTTAAAATCCAAGTTGGCGTAAATCACCTTGGAGCCGCGTGTCATGATCCGTTTCAATGTAGGGCAAGCTTTCGCTAACTGTTCTGGTGTATCCCGGAGGAGTTTTCTCACAGCGGGGGCAGCTGGAATCGCTGGCCTGAGCCTGCCTGAGATTCTTGCTCAAGAAACATTTGCGGGAACAGCTTCAGGAAAGAAGTCATTGATCGTGATTCATCTGGACGGCGGTCCACCCCAGATGGATCTGATCGACCCTAAACCGTTTGCTCCCAGCGAACTGCGGAGTCCATTTAGTCCCATCAGCACCTCGGTTGCCGGTTTGCAATTGACGGAACTGATGCCACAGTGTGCGAAAATTGCTGACAAGCTGGTTTTCCTGAGATCTTTGGTGGGGTCGGATGGAAAACACCATGCGTTTCAGTGCCAGTCAGGTTACGGAGAGAAGGCCCTGAAATCACTTGGGGGGCGACCCGCTCTGGGCTGTGTCGTGAAGCATCTGTTGGGCAAGCCGGAAGATGAAGTTCCCAACTTTATCGACTTGATGCAGGGCCGGCCGCTGGTCCGCAATAGTGCTCGCCCGGGTTTTCTCGGGATTGGCTGTAAGCCGTTTCGCCCGGACATCTCGAATATTTGGAAACGCGAGCTTGAGACCGGAATGCAGGGTGAACTGAAGCGACTTGGGAATGACCACAAGACAGAACTCAGTCTCATCCATGACCTGCCCGTGAACCGCTTGAATGATCGCCTGGAGCTACTGCAAACGGTTGATCGCTTCAGGCGTGATCTGGATACATCTGGCTCAATGGATGCTATGGATCAGTTCCATCAGCAGGCTTACAAGGTTCTGACGTCGGGCGCCTTTGCTCGGGCCATGGATATCGGTGCTGAGGATCCACGGGTAGTAGAGCACTACACTCCAACGGCGGCTCCCGGTGGTACGCAGTTCTATACCAGCGAAGGTCCTGACTCACTGTTGAAGTTCATGCTGGCCAGACGTTTGATCGAAGCTGGTGTACGCGTTGTCAGCGTCTCACTGAGTGACTTTGATACACACTCGGACAACAATAACCGGATGCGTCATCTCGGTCCGCTGTTTGACCATGGATTCCATGCTCTGGTGACAGACCTTGAGTCAAGAGGCATGCTGGATGATACCGTTGTGTTGGCTTGGGGTGAGTTCGGGCGCACCCCCAAAGTGAACGATAAAGGCGGGCGAGATCATTGGCCAAGCGTTTCTATGGGCCTGATGGCGGGAGGGGGCATGCCAGGCGGTTTGGTTCTTGGTGCCACAGATCGGGAGGCGGGCAAGGTGACCGAACGTCCCGTCGCCTTCTGTGACGTGATTGCGACTCTGTACCGAAAGCTAGGCATCAATCCACAGTCAATCATTCATGACCAAACAGGTCGCCCTCATGTGCTGATGTCCGAGGGCGCCCCTGTTCATGAATTAGTATAGAGCGGCTCTGAATTCAACGATTTGCTTTTTGGCATGTGCCAGACTCTTGCTCGGCTGGTGGCCGTGTTTGCAAGCACGGCAGCAGTCGCAATTCGTGATCAGTATGTGGATGAACTGCAGTGCGATCAGTCTCAGCGTCAGGAAGCAGGCGTTTTACGTTTCTTGCGTTTGCCGCCTTGTTTGGTCTTATTATTCTTCTTCTTGTTCTGAAATCCCGATTCTGTAGCGCGTTTGTGTCGCGGCTTTCCGGAACGATTTTTTCGGTTTCGTCTGTCTCCCGAGTCCGAACTCTCATCAGATCGTTCACCGTCACGGGCGATGTGCATCTGCTTACCAGCCACTCGGGCCTTTTTCAGAGTCTGGTAGACACCGCGAGGCATGCCTTCGGGAAGATCTACGGTGCTGTGGAAGTCATGAATCTGAATGGGGCCAATGAAGTCACCGTCGATGCCCGCTTCGTTGGCGACAGCACCGACAATGTTGCCGGGGCGTACACCATCGCGTTTCCCGACTTCAATTCTGTATCGTTCCATGCCAGCTTCTGGCGGGCCAACCTGACGGGGTTTGCGTTTCATTTCTTTGCGCCGGCGTCCGCCGGACTCACGGCGATCGCCTGAATCGTCACCATATTCACGCTCAGACCGGCTCTTTTTCCTGTCCTGGCGGGATGATCGTTGGGGGCGGTCCTTTGCGAGAAATGGCCTCCCCTGTTGATTGATGTGTGCCAGTGCTGCAGCGATCAGCTCCATGGGTTTACCTGATTCTTCTGCATACAAGTTGATCAGGTCCTTGAACATTGTCAGGTCCTGACTTGCGGTGGTATCAGTGATTGTCTGCATGAACCTCTTGATGCGCAGTTGGTTGATGTCATCCGTTGTGGGTAGCTGCACAATATCGATCTTCTGCTTTGTTGCTCGTTCGATGGTGCGTAATTTACCTCGCTGCGAATTGCTGAGAAAAATAATCGCTTCGCCTCGTCTTCCTGCTCTGCCGGTGCGTCCAACGCGATGGATATAAGACTCCGTGTCATGGGGCAGGTCAAAGTTGAATACATGGCTGACACGACTGACATCGAGGCCTCTGGCAGCCACATCTGTGGCAACCAGCACGTTGAGCCGACCTGATTTGAACTGCTCGATCGTGCGCTCGCGGGCGTTCTGGGGCATGTCGCCGTTCAATGCGGTGGCTGATAGGCCTGCCCGCTGTAAGTGCTCAGAAACTTGCAGCGTTGCTGCCTTAGTTTTTGTGAAGACGATGACGCCATCTGTCTCTTCAGCCTCCAGGATCCGGCACAACGCGTAAACTTTGTCTCGAGGGGTTACAAATAAAGCCCGCTGATGGATTGAGTCAGCCGTCATCGTTTTCTTTTTGACGGTGATCTTCGCTGGGGCGTTCAGGTAGTCTTGGGCAATCGCCCGGATTTGCTCGGGGAGAGTTGCCGAGAACAAGGCGATTTGACGTTCAGGAGGCGTGTGGTTCAGAACAAACTGTACGTCCTCGAGGAAACCCATGTTCAGCATCTCATCGGCTTCGTCCAGAACAAGACACTGAAGCTGGCTGATGTCCAGCGTGCCGCGTTTGATGTGGTCAATCACTCGGCCAGGCGTGCCAACGACAACCTGCACACCACGCCGCAGTTGACGTAGTTGAGGGTCATAAGATTGACCGCCGTATATCGTCGCGATATTCAAGTTATCCAAAAACATCCCATACTTGGTGAATGAATCGGAAACTTGGATTGCGAGTTCGCGGGTGGGTGCCAGAACCAGTACTTGGGGTTTGCGCTGCTTGGGATTCAGTCGGCTTAATATCGGCAGAGCAAAGGCAGCTGTTTTTCCTGTTCCTGTCTGTGACTGAGCCAGAACGTCGCGTCCTTCAAGCATGAAAGGAATGATCTGTGCTTGAACCGGCGTGGGAATTGTATATCCGGAGACATCAATCGCACGTTGAACGCTGTCATGTAGTGCCATGGCTCGAAAGCCGCTGGCGACTTCTTCCTGCACAGCGGCTTCTTCCTGCACAGCGGGTTCTTCCTGTGCAGCGGGTTCTTCCTGTGCAGCGACTTCTTCCCGTGCAGCGACTTCTTCCTGTGCAGCGGGTTCTTCCGCGACAACAATTTCTTCCTGCGTGGGGTTAGCTTCTGCTGCAGTGGTTTCACCGCAGTCACTGCTTTTCGGCGAGGCCATTCCCGGATCAGCGTCACTTTCCGAAGTCTGCATTTGTTCAGCTAACGGTTCGGGATTTTCATTGTCTGACGCGGTGTCCTCACTGGCATATTCTTCCATGCCGGAAAACAGGGGGTGAGGGTCCGCTGTTTCCGATGACTCAGCATCTCGGTTTTCGTGCGGTCGGTTATGATCAGAGGAAGGGTTTTGGGGGGCTTCGGGTGCCGGCATGGAAAGATCTTCTTGGGTGGAAGTCGGCGCGCAGAACCAACACAAGCAGCAAACTTGCGATGCAACTGGCAAACGACGGATGGGTTCGTACGCAATCAATGATCGGTTCTGTGCCGATCATCACACTGATAGCGACGCCGCTTCGTTCACACAAATTCTTTCGCTCGCCATCGTTCATGGCGCTCGCGTGATTTTCACGCGTCAGGAAGACTTGTCGCATCAATCCCGTCTGTTGGCCGCGAACTCGCGATGCTCAACTCAAATCGTCTCGTCGAAGAAAGTTCAGTTCGACGATTACAGGGACTCAGGTGATCGATCAAATTATCGCAAGCTTATGTAATGCGATAGGGTTTTTTCCAGATGATTACTGAAAAGATCGCCAGTAGCTCGCGCGATATCAGAATAATCGGCAACGACCTTCAACTGAAGTTCGGCGAGCGACTGTAGGTCTGGGGAACAGCGGATCGTGTAAAACAGGTAATTGCTTCGCTGCGGCCAGTCGGTGGTGTGAATTGCCCCCTACGCGGGAATCATAATTTGCCCGCGGTAAATCGCGGTAGATCAAGGGGCCTGAGGACTACTTGTTTGCTTTTTTGAGTGTCTCAAGTTCTTTCTCGATCTTGTCGAGACGGTCAAGAATTTTACTGAGCGTTTCCAGTACTTTCTTGTCAGTACCTGTGGTCGGCTCGCTCTTTTTCTCAGCCGCCTTGGACATTTTGGTGTTGGGTGAGTTGTTTGTGTCACCACCAAAATTGTATTCCTGCTTCTTGCCATCAGGGCCGATGACGATCGCCCGCGCCTGAACATTGCCGATCTGGACGCCACTTGCGTCCATGCCCTGTATCGCTTTCATGAGTTGCTTGCGAACATCGTCCGGCAGGTCTGCGCCGGCATTTTTCAACAACGGCATGATGTCAATTTTCTTCGGCATTGCGGCTGGCATTTTGTCCGCTTCAATTTTCATTTGAATAGCATGTTTCTGACCCGCCTGTTTCATGGCTGCTTCGACCTGTTTGCGAACCTGCTCGGGTAGATCCTTCAGCATTTGCTTGTTGTTGAGCAATGCGCCATCAATGTTCTTTTCAACCTTCTCTTCTTTCACGACTCCGTCGGGACCAACAATGATTGTGTGATAAGAGATGCTGCCGCTGCTGGCCTGCTTTTTTGATGTTTGTTTCTTAGATGGGCTATTTGCACTGTCACCATTTTTGCTCATGTCGTCAGCAATGATTTTTAGCTGTTTTTTGAGCACTGCGGGCGAGCTGTCAAGTTTGATGACCTGGGGGACGCCATTGATTTCAATCACGACTTGCCCCGAGGTCTCGGCCTTTGCTTGTGCCTTTTCCTTTACTTGTGCTTTTTCGTCTTTGTCATTCGAGATGGCAGGTGTGCAGAGCAGTAACAGCACTGTAGTGGATGCGAGAATGTTGAAGCTTTTCATGATTGGGTCTCGATTGAAGAGGACTCGGGCACTTCAGAATGCGTGGGGGGAATTCAGGGGACCACTGACGTCTTGGATCTTAGATGCTTTCATTTCCAACGCATCATAATCACAGCTCAGGAGGTCAGTTAAGATTATCGGATATGCCGTGGAGAACCAAGCCTGAAGTGCCTGCAGATGAGTGGATAGGCGGTGGTCGAGGGGTCGAATTCCCGTTCTACTTCAAACAGTCTGGTATGCTGGGTTCTGCAGTCGAACCGATCCACTCGCTTGCTTTCTGCCAGCAATTTCGGTCAGGGCTAAAAATGAAATGGCCAGTTTAGAAATGGCCAGTTTAGAAATGGCCCGTCTGGAAATGGCCAGTGTAGGAATGGCCAGTGTAGGAATTGAAAACTTCAGCCAAGCAGAGGAATGGGAAGCGGATGAGCGTTCTTGTATTAACGAGCAACAATGCAGCCGGTTGGATTCCCGCGATGAAAACCGTGTGTTTCGAGAGTCGGCAGATCGTGGCATATTTACGGCCATTTGTGTTACTCGTCCTGCTCAGTACCACGTTATTGCGGGCACAGTCCAATTCTCCGTTGAATCGTCCGCCAGTCCCGCCCCTAGGTTCGCCACAGCCCGTGGCCGGAATGGGCATAATGGCTGGATCGGTTTCCCATGATTCTGCGTTGGTGCAAGTGCGTCTGAGTGCCGGAGAAAAACTGGTTGAAGGTGACTTGCCGGGAGCTTGGGGAGTGGTTGAGTTTACGCTCAGCTCGGCAGGGTCTGAGCAAACGTTGTTGGCCCGCTCTTTTCCACAACGGGATTTCATTGCACGGGTCCGTTTTCAACAACTCACTCCCAACACCGATTATGTCTGTAAAACACGTTTAGGACGTGATCTGAAGCATTTGAGTGAGGGGCCCTCGCTTACATTCAAGACACTTCCAGGTTCTGAGATTGCAGAAGACGTCAGTTTTGCGGTCGTGACAGGGATGAACTATGCCAAGTTTCATGGAGACGGTCGCATCAATCGTGCGAGATCGGCTGTCAAGAACAACACAAAGCTACCGCCACCCTACGCAGGGGCTGACAAAGAGCTCGGCTATCCTGCGTTGGCGACCATCCTGAAGATCAAGCCGGACTTTTTCATTGGCACCGGCGACAATGTTTACTACGACACGCCGGATGATCCCCGCGCAGTTACAGTGACGCAGATGCGTCAGAAGTGGCACGAGCAATTTGTGCAGCCGCGTTTTCGTGAATTGTTTGCCAAAGTTCCTACGCATTGGATGGTCGACGATCATGATTACCGAGTGGATGATGGCGATAATTCAGGGGAGTTTCTGCCTTTGCCGGAAACTGGGCGGCAGATCTTGCTGGAACAATTGCCATACGCAGCACATGAGCAGCCTGCCGCACGAACCTATCGGACCTATCGGGTAAGTAAACATCTGCAAATCTGGTTCACCGAGAATCGCTTGCACCGAAGTCCCAATGCGATCCCCGACGGACCGCAAAAGACAGTCTGGGGAAAAGAACAGAAGGCATGGTTAAAAAAGACACTGAAGGACAGTGATGCAAAGTTCAAGTTGTTGATTTCGCCGACGCCCATGGTTGGGCCGGATGATCTCCGCAAGACAGACAACCACTGTGACGTTGGTGGGTTTCAGCACGAGCGGGACGAGTTCTTCCGCTTTCTGAAAGAGAGTGGACTCAATCAGCAAAACTTTTTTATCGTTTGTGGTGATCGCCATTGGCAGTATCACGCAGTCGACTCGACAGGAGTTGAAGAGTTTTCCTGCGGTGCCCTGGTAGATGCAAATTCGCGGCTTGGGCGAATGCCCGGTGACCCCGCAGGAACGGATCCCGATGGGTTGATCCAACATTTGCATCGTCAAACTGAACGAAGCGGCGGCTTTCTACTGATTCGTTGTGACGCTGTGAGTCAGTCAGGAGATGCGACGCTTTCCTTTGAATTCTACGATGAGCGAGGCAAACTGCTTTATCAGACGACCAAACGGTGATTGCTTCGCTGTTCAGGCTGTGAAATGGAGGGATCTGGTGACTTCTCCGTCTCTCAGTTCCTGATTGGGGCATGGCAATCGGGTTTTCAACGCTACGCCAAACCGAAGTCCCCAGGTCATCTTGCAACTGCAGTTTGTGGTGGGGCGTGTCCCTGGGGGGTATGATAGGGCTTGGCCAGACTGAATCTTCAGTCGGTGAATGTGATCGACCTTAACCCGTGCTCTGAAGAGGATTGTGTCCATGTCGCGGAAATCTGCTGCTCTCGCTGTGTCGGAGGGCCAATCAACACGTCGACAATTTTTAAGAACTTCTGCTGCGGTGACCGGTAGTGCGATTGCTGCACCCACGATCATTCCCAGTTCTGCGTTGGGGCTTGATGGTGCCGTGGCTCCCAGTGAGCGGATTGTCGTGGGTGGAATCGGAATCGGGCGACGTGGCGGTTACGATCTCGGTTGTTTTCTTCAACAAAAGGATGTCCAGTTCGTCGCAGTCTGTGACATCAAGGAAAAACGAAGAGCGGCGGTCAAGAAACAGGTGGATGCACATCATTCAAATGATCAGTGTGCAACCTATCGTGATTTCCGTGAGTTGCTGGATCGAAGCGACATTGATGCAGTGCTGATCGCGACGGGGCCCAATTGGCATGCAACGGCAGCAATGACGGCTGCCAAGGCTGGCAAGGACATGTACTGCGAGAAGCCTGTCACAAAAAATATCTCGCAAAGTTTGATTCTTGCCAACACGATGCGGCGGACCGGGCGAGTATTCCAGGCTGGTACCCAGCGGCGTAACTTGCCTCACTTCGCATTTGCTTGTGAATTGGCACGTACCGGACGACTTGGAAAACTCAAAAAAGTCTATGCCCACCCCGCAGGGATGCAGGCCATGATGAGTGGCTGGTTGGTCCCGGAGGTCGAGCCAGATGCCGAGCTGATTGACTGGAACATGTATCTGGGACCTGCTGCCTGGAGGCCTTTCAATAAAAAGCTTTTGGATGGATTCAACTTTGAGAAAGGTGGAGGTCTTGTTGGTGGTGGCGTGTTGGAGTGGGGATCCCATTGTGTGGATTTGTGTCAATGGGCAGTTGATGACTGTTTGCCACCGGTCGAATACAACGCGCCAAAAGATGGTGAATTGGTCGCGCGTTATGAGAATGGGACGGAGCTGATTTTCCGTGAAAAAGGTTGGATCCCGCTGGGGTCGTGTCCCGTCAGATTCGAAGGTGAAGACGGCTGGGTTGAAGCCGGAGATAGCGGGAAAATGGTGCTCAGTTCACCCGAACTGCTGGCAGGGCGTGAGGTTGATGAAATTGGCGGCTATCCGGCTACCTTCCACGTCCGCGACTTTCTGGACTGCGTGAAATCGCGACGCCAACCCAAGGGGAATGCTGTGGCGGCATGCAATGCACACATTGCCTGCCATGCCGCAAATATTGCTTTGCATCTGGGGCGGCAGGTTAAGTATGACAATGTGAAACATGAGTTCATCGATGACGAGCAGGCGAATCGCTTGCGTTCTGAGGCGTTGCGAGAGCCCTGGAGGCTTTGATTCAACGATCTGAAAAGTACCTGTCATTCGTTGGCGGAAAGAAAACCGCCGCCTCAAACACACCTATTCCAGATTGGAACAATCGATGAAATCAATATTCAAGTCTCTGTCGGTTCTTTCCTTGGGAGCCATGGTTTTGGCTCTTGGGTTGCCACCGGTTGCTGCACAGCAGCGGCGTGACTCTGCCACTGAGGAAAAACGGCTGTTAGCCGTTTTGAAATCTGATGCAGACGCCGCCAGGAAAGCGATCAGTTGCAAGGAACTTGCCATCTACGGGTCCAGTAATGCTGTGCCTGAATTGGAAAAACTGCTTGCTGATCCGCAGCTTTCGTCGTGGGCCAGGATTGCTTTGGAAGTGATTCCCGGTGACCCGTCGGATGCAGCTTTGAGAACGGCAGCAGAGTCAATGCAAGGACAGTTACTGGTCGGGGTTATTAATTCGATTGGTGTTCGAGCTGACACCAGAGCTGTGCCAATTCTGATGACACGTCTTAAGCATAATGATTTCGAAGTCGCTTCCGCGGCAGCCGTCGCGCTTGGAAAGATCGCTGATGACGATGCCACAAATGGCCTGCAATTAGCATTGGGGACCGTGCCGGATGAACTAAGGTCGTCAGTTGCGGAAGCTTGTGTTTTGTGCGCAGAAGCCAGACTGCTCAGCGGACGCCAGAAAGAAGCTGCAGAAATCTATGATCAGGTTCGAAACGCTGATGTACCCATGCAGCGAATCGTTGAGGCGACTCGAGGGTCAATTTTGGCACGTGGTCAGGATGGTGTTCCTCTGCTGGTTCAGTCTCTTCGCTCTCCTGAAAAAAAACTGAGACAATTGGCGTTGGCGACCGTCCGAGAGTTTCCGGGTGATCAGATCGATGCTGCCTTGGCAAAGGAATTGAAAGTTGTGTCGCCTGAAAGAGCAGTTGCGATCATTCAGGCCATGGCTGATCGGCCGCAAACAGTCGTGCTGCCAGCGATTCTGGCAGCTGTTCAGAATGGTAACGCGCAAGTGCAAGCATCGGCGATTGATGCGCTGAGGCGAGTAGGCGATGAGTCCTGCCTGGAGATTTTGTTGACGATGGCAACCAGTGACGATCCGGGATTGCAGCGGGTCGCAAAGGCGGCACTCGCGGAGCTACCCGGTAAAGGTGTTGATGCCAAGATCGTTGCCATGCTCGCATCCTCAAGTGGGAAAGAGTATCCCGTTCTTTTAGATCTGGTCGCTCAACGACGCGTCGATGCAGTCCCGCAGGTCGTTCAGGCGTTGAAGAATCAGGATCCACTGATCCGCCACGCTGCAATGAAAGCACTCGGTCAGACCGTCTCACTTGACCGTCTGTCTCTGTTGATTGATGCCGTGATCACGGCCCAGAATGGCGAAGATGCTGAAGTGGCAAGTCGGGCATTGAAGGCGGCGAGTGTCAGGATGCCGGAACGCGAGGCGTGTGCGGCGCAACTGGCCAAGGCAATTCCGGCTGCGGATCCAGGTAACAAGACCACCTTGCTGGAGATTCTTGCCGAAATGGGAGGCGAGAACGCGTTGGCTCAGGTTTCAGCCGCGGCGATGAGTCGTGATCCCCAATTGCAGGATGATGGCAGTCGTTTGCTAGGCAAGTGGAATAGTGTCGCTGCAGCTCCAAGCTTGATGAACCTGGCGGTGTCCGGGCCTTCGTCCAAGTATCGGGTAAGAGGCATGAGGGGTTACATTGGGGTCGCTCGGAAGTTTCCGATGCCAGAACCGGATCGGGTTGAGATGTGCCGCCAGGCGTTCGAAAAGTCATCACGAATCGACGAGCAGAAGTTGGTCCTGGATGTCCTGAAGATTCATCCCAGTGCTGAAGGACTAGCGTTGGCAATCCAGGCTCAGGAAGTCGCTGCACTGAAAACAGACGCAACGCTGGCCGCGTCGCAAATAGCTTCAAAGCTTGGAGGCAAAGCAGTTGATATCGCCTCAATCATCAACAAGGGAGGGATGAAACCGGTGAAGCTGCAGATTATAAACGCCACTTACGGAGCCGACGGTGTGAGCAAGGATGTGACCGCCATCATGAAGAAGCACGCGGGAACGCTGCCTTGGATTAATTTGCCCGGCCGTGGGTACAACGCGGCGTTCGGTGGTGATCCCGTGCCAGGAAAGGTGAAAAAGTTGATCATCCAATATGTCATGGATGGTAAACAGGGAACTGCCTCGTTTGATGAGAATGCACCCATCCTGCTACCGCAACCCGAGTAAACGATCAGCTTAGGGCAGAGGCTAGCTGGGGCATCTGTTAGCGGTAGGCAAAAACGTTCAGTTGCAAGTCCATTCCGAGTTGCAGTTCCTGCCGGCAGAGCGGGCTTTGTGAGGCGAACTGTGTGTGGATTTGGTAGCGGAATCCTGCCTCCGTCAGGATACCCGTCAAGTCATTGAATCGCTGGGGTTGGTCAGCATAGGAATGATACTCGACAAAAAGGTTGGACACCGTTGACAGTTCGTTGCCACAGTGCATCAGTACATCAACTTCTGCTCCTTCAATGTCCATTTTTAAAAAATCGATTGGCTCGTGAAGGAAGCTGCGAAGATCAATGGCGTTAACGGAAAACGAATCCCCCGTTGCGGATTCGGACGATGTCAGGTGTCCTGCATCTGCTCCTTCTGGTTCGAAGCTCAATGTGGTGGCTTCTATCCATGCCGCCTTCTGTATTAACTCGACATCTGTCAGGCCAAGTGCATCAAGGTTGTGTTGAGCGGTTTGGAAGACAGTTGGATCAGGTTCGAATCCTGTAAGCTTGCAATTTGGATACTGGTGTTTGAAGAATAGAAGACTTAATCCAACATTCGAACCAACATCAAGAATGCGAGGGCTTGCGGTCTTTGCTCTGAATTCATAGATGTGGTCACGGAAAATTTCGCGAAAACTGTAGTAGAACGACCTGCCATCGACTCCTTTTACTACTGGTCCAAAAACGTTTGTCGAGAAAGGTTCGTACCTCGGCAGTTTTTTGAGGCGTCTTAGTTCGCGTTTGATCAGGAAGCCACCGATCAAGCCCTGCTCGAATGGGTTCCGCACAGAAACACTCGAGTTGTTTTTGGGCATCTTTGCAATTCCGCTAAATGGAGAAAACGTGCGTGAAATATGGCTGCAACAAGGAGCCCGTAAGGCTGACGCCGTTGAGAACGATTAGGATCCGTAGATGGCTGTGATTCCATGGAGCTACCGCCTCAATTGGTCCCTACCAAATTCCCAAGGTTCAAGCCACTGCAATTTCAGTGGCTTGGTTTTTATCGTTCGTTAATGATGCTGCTTGAAACAGAGAGCGAACTTGATCTTTCAAGGCACCTGTCTGGTAGCAAGTTGGAACGACTTGTGCACTTGAAGTACTGTGCCGTTGGTGGCGCTGGGGCGGCGACATTATCCATTCGGATGTTTAGCCTGAATTGGACTGCAGTAGGACATCGCCCAATGAGAAACCATTAGGGACCCTACTTCTTGTTGTTGCGTTTGGCCTTGGGGTTCTTTTTGGCCTTTACCTTGGGAGGCCCATAAGTGTCGACCAGAATTTGATCGACTGCACCGCGGTCACTCCGGTTAATGAAGGCTTCCAGCATCGGGTCCTCGGTTTTTCTCATTTGCGTGACCAACTGTTCCTGCATCGCAGCGATCGTACTTGCATGCTCTGGTACGTGAATCAGGTTGTTCAAGCAATCCGGATCGTTAAGTAGATCATAGAATTCTTCTGGAACACGATAGCGAAACAGTTTGATCCGCTCAGCAATCGCTTGATCGGATTCGGCGGCCGCCTGCATGGCTGCCATTGTTTTTCCTTCATTGTTGTTTCGATACCAGTGCTTCTGGTCGCTGAAGGGATTGTAGATGTAACCGTACCTGCCATTCTGGATGGCTCGCATCGGAACGGAATCACCTCCTGCTTTCGAGTCGATCTGTGTGTAAACCTGTTTCCGTCCCGACTGTTTTTGGCCATTAAGTAACGGTACGAATGACATTCCATCCAGCCCTGATGGGCCTTGGACGCCCGATACCTGCAGAAACGTGGGGAAAAAGTCAACGACGGACACAAAGTCGATGTCGTTACTTGCATTGGGTTTGACGACCCCCGGCCAGCGAACCAGACACGGTGTTCGAGAACTGTGGAACCACGCATTGCATTTCGCAAACGGTACGGCGATTCCATTATCCGAGATGAAAATCACCAGAGTGTTGTCTGCCATCCCGGATTCACTTAAGGCTTGCATCACCCTTCCGAAGGTATCGTCCAGTCGACGGGTGGAATTCAAGTACTGTGCAAGTTCTTCTCGCACGCCGGGAAGGTCTGGCAGGAAACCCGGCACCGTCACATCAGATGGTTTGTAAGTGCGAGACGGCATTGCGGCGCCCTTGGTCAACTTTTCGGGGTTGCAGTATGGTCGGTGGGGGTCGTGCGAATTGACCATGAAATAAAAGGGTTTCTGCTCCTTCTTGCTGAGCGCCAGAAACGTCTTGCTGCGCTGGTAGTAGATTTCAGGATTTCTTCCGTTTCCTAATTCCCTTTGGTCAAAGGCGTAATCCCAGTTCATCGATTTCTTCGGTGAAGAATGTCCCACCTTGCCGAGGATGCCTGCGAGGTAACCACCAGCCTGCAACGTGTTCACAATGTCTGGCACATCTTCCCTCGCTGGCATGAACCCCATCGCTCCGGAACGGTGACTGTAGCGACCCGTTGCAATCACAGCACGGCACGGAGCGCAGATTGCCACGTTGACGTGGGCACGATTGAATTTCATGCCTTCCGCAGCAAAGGCGTTGAGGTTTGGGGTCAAGTCCGCAGGCATGCCACCATAGGCTCCGAGAGATTCTGCATGTAAATCATCTGCGGTGAATAACAGAATGTTCGGCTTTTCTGCAGCAGCAGAGCCAACCCCAGCGAGTAACAGGAGCAGGAAAAGGCTTCTCAACGTTGTCAGAGAGATGAGCAGGTAGTTCTGATTAGCAAAGATCATGGGGATGCCATTCTGGAAAGGTATGGAGCCGTTCACGCGAGGTGTATCATAACCACGGTCCACTAGTTCGGCACGACGATGTGGTTGTTTTTTGCATCGACTGCGCTGATTTTATTTTGCAATGGACAGCAGCAGGCTTGGACGATCCACGGAAATCTTCTCCGGCGTATTTCCCCAAAATAGCAGCGTGGCAGTTCGAACTCCGTTAGACTGCTGGACTGCCAAATCACTCGGCTAGAAGATCGTTCCCTTTTACCAGTTCGGTAACTCGGCATCGCTGCATTTCACAACACTTGTGCGATGTCACTGCCTGTCCGCTAATCCTGTTCCTCCATATTTCCATGTTCAGGATGTCCCGGATCAAGATCAAACCGTTGAAGCATTGTTTGGAAAAATTTCTACGACCACCTTCTCCGCACGTGTACCTATGACTCGTCATGCAACTGTCTATCGG
>JAPOKD010001021.1 GCA_029977825.1 Planctomycetota bacterium
CACGATGCTTTGGTCGAGCAGTCGCAGCGCCCAAGGCTGCAGGAACGCTGAAGCCCATCGATGTGTAATAGGCTGGGCTAAGAAACTCACCTCGATCATGAATGGTAAGCTCGGTTGCGGCGAACAACGAGTCACCCACATCTGCAATCACGATTGAATCAGAATCAATCCGTCGGTTCAAAGCAGCCATCATTTGGCTGGTCCGAAGCGGTTGATCCCCATCACCGCCACCTGTTCGCTCGCGTTCCTGACTGGAAATGAGCGATGCAGGAATCTCACGCTTTCTTACCTGCAAATCGGTGGCTGTCAGCCCCTCAATATATTCCTTCAATCCCACGTGATGATAATGGTGATGCGAGATCCGAAGTTCCTCACTCGTTGCGTAAACGCAACGATCAGGATCCAGTTTAGCTGTATAAATACCGAGATTGATGTCACTTAGAAATGCGCCGAACATCAACACCAGATCACTGTCTTCAACAAACCTCGTAACTTCCTCATTGCCAATTGCACCTTCGTACAACCCAATGAACAGTGGATGGCGTTCGCTGACAACACTTTTCCCAAGCATCGTTGTCGAAATCGGTATCTGACAAGACTCGGCAAGTTGCAGTAACTGATCCTGGAGCCCAAACCGGTGAACCTCTACTCCCGCGAGAATCACTGGTTTCCTGGCTGCTGACAGACGCTGCCGGGTTTCCGAAATTGCTTCTTGGGTTGCTTCTGCATTATTTTCGTAAATCGGTCGCGCGTATCCATGAGCCACAGGCGGAACAACGTGCACCATGTCACGAGGCAATTCGATATACACCGGGCGTTTGAAACGATCGCACGCATCCAACACACGATCAATTTCAGAAAACGCCGTCAGAGGGTCGCTCAATTCGGCGCCAGCAATGGTGAACTTCTCAAACACCTCAATCTGGGTGCGGAAATCTCGCACCATGTGATGCAGTAAAGCTCCCCCTTTTCTTTCCGAAAGCCCCGGTGAACCGGAGATCACAACCACTGGCGACTTTTCAGCGTAGGCCCCAGCAATCGAATTTGAAACACTCAGGCCACCCACGCAATACGTCACACATACCGCCCCCATGCCATTGATCCTTGCGTAGGCATCAGCGGCAAATCCAGCACAGTCTTCCCGGGTGCAGCCCACAACGTTGACAGGACTCTTCTCCAACTCGCTGTAAAACGAAAGGATATAGTCGCCAGGAATCCCAAACAGGTCGTGGATTCCATAATCCTGCAAACGCTGGATCAAGTATTGTCCAATGGTGAGGTCAGCCGTGTTGCGACGCTGGCTGGCAGTCGCTTCATTCCGAGCATTCATAATGCCAAACTCCTCAATCGTTGTCGTCAATTTACTGAACTGCCATCGCGATCCAGATGTGCCTGCAATGGGACAGACCACGCTTGCAACTTATGTCATTCGCCGCAAATCGCACAGATTCCATTGGAACCCATTTCTCATCTCTGCTCAAACCTGATTCGAACTGGTTTTCCAAACCGCACCAGGAAACGTATTCTACGTTTCGTGACCCGTAA
>JAPOKD010000393.1 GCA_029977825.1 Planctomycetota bacterium
CGTCGCTTCGTTTGACGATGGCGGTATAGGGCATCCAGCGGATACCCTCGCTCAACACATTGTGATCCGTTAAGGCAACAAAGTTGTAATCCCTTTCGCGGTACCAATCTGCGATCATCTCAGGGAATTGGTCGCCGTCACTCCAGAGTGAATGCGTATGGAGGTTTCCCTTCCACCACCGCGCCTCTGGTTCTGCTGCCTGAGCAGACTTCGATAGGGCGGTTGTAAGGCATCCGGAGAGAACAAGGATTATCAGGACGCAGGATCGGGGCAGGGAACATGTAGCTTGCATGGCGGCAATGACTGGTTGGTTGTGGAGAGGGTGGCTGGTATGGACGATGGTTTGTGATTGGCCGATGGTGCGTGCAATACTGCCAGTGCGGTGAAATGACACGTGATCGATTGCGCATGCGCACTGGCGCGTGAACGTCTGGACGATCCGTAAACTGATTGTAATGCATCCAGAGGCACATGGGGTGCCGGTCCGGGTGTGGTCTTGTCGCTGGATCGGTGGCCGCAGGCGAGTAAACACCTGCGCGTATGGAACTAACTGGGGGCTACGGCCTGCATGATCAAGGCGCACAGGTACGCTCCGTAAGTTCCCAGAGCGTAGCCTACAACGGCTAGTAAAACACCAACCGGTGCTAGTGATGGGTGAAAGGCTGCTGCAACGACTGGGGCGCTTGCTGCACCACCAATATTTGCTTTGCTACCCACAGCCAAAAAGAAATAGGGGGCCCGAATTGCTTTGGCAACTAGCACCATCAAGATGACGTGAATCAGCATCCAGATGCCCCCCACCAGGAAAAGTCCAGGGTGTTCAAAGACTGCCAGGATATCCATCTGCAGGCCTATGGTCGCAACGAGAAAGTAGATGCAAATCGTGCCAACTTTTGATGCTCCAGCGCCTTCCAGTTGTCGAGCTCTGGTGAATGAGAGAATCAAACCCCCGGTAGTGGCAAGCACTATCAGCCAGAAGAATGATGAGTTGAGGCTGAATTTGTTCAGGAAATCGTAATCTTTGTCAATGATTGGAGCCACGATGTCGGCGATTACGTGACAGCATGCAGTGACTCCGAAGCCGATGCCAAGGATTACAAATAAATCTGCAACTGTTGGGTTGCGGGCGATTTTCTTCGAGAATTGTTCCATCTTGTCTTGTAATTCGTGGACACTGCTTGCATCAGCTTTCAGTATGCGATCAATCTCGCGAGCCTTTCCGATGCCCAGAAGCAGGAATACCATCCACAACTCGCCAATCACGATATCGACGGCCAACATGACACTGAATAGTTCATTGCTGGGGTTGAAGATTTCTTTCATCGCAACCTGATTGGCACCGCCGCCAATCCAGCTTCCTGCGACCGTCGCAAGTCCGCGCCAAACTGCCTCCGAGTCCTGGCCGCCGACAAGTTGTGGGTCGAAGCTGCCCACAATCAGTATTGCAATGGGGCCTCCGATAATGACCCCGATGGTTCCCGTGACAAACATGATGAGTGCTTTTGGGCCAAGGCGAAGGACTTCTTTCAGGTCGATGCTGACGGTCAGTAACACAAGACTTGCGGGCAGCAGGAATTTTTTTGCAACGGTAGGCAGCCCTGAGAATGATGGGTGGACAATGCCAAAGGTGGTTAGCAGTGAAGGTAGAAAGTAACAAAGCAAAAGCATCGGTACGATTTTGTAAAAACCAACAAGGAAGGGATGCTTCAGACTATGCGTCCAGAAAACGAGGGCCAGAATCCCAATAAGCATTCCCAAAACGACTGCATCATTGGTAAACATCGGAGGTGCGTCTGGGCTACCGTGAGCATCAGCACTTTCAGGACCGCTGTCATCTTTCTTTGGTTCTGAGTCAGCAGAATGATTTGTCGCCGTTTGCTCTGCACCTTGTTCCGGCAAGGCAGGCGTCTCAGGCTTTACCGTCGAATCAGGTGGAGTTGATGGCTCGGCCGTATCGGCTTGTTCAGCCGCGTCTGGTACAGGAGACGCGATCTGAGCCGCCGAATTTCGCGCAGTGCCGGATAATACCGTGGACAAAATGGCGAGTGCAATTACGAATCGTGCGAGGTGCATCGGCATGAATGATACATCTTGAGGATTGGAATGGTTACGAAAGCTTGAGAAGAGGGTTTAGGAGTGTCGAGAAAGACATGGGGTTTGGTGGTAATACAAATCAAGCTGGGACAATGCGTACCATATCAGATATAGTCTTGCCAGAGACGCGGTGAAAAGTTGCGGAGGTAGGAGATCCTACCAGACGAACAAGGTGACGAAGGCAAGGTGACCAAGAGCGTGTCGGGAAGCTTGATATGAGCGTCTGCCGGCAGGTTGGAAAAGTGAGATAGAGGACTGACCAGAGCAAGCATGGCTGCAGATACGATTGAACCGAAGATCGATTACAAGGAAATCTCATGTCAATCATGTGGTTCGAAGCTCCTTTTGGAACCGCAGATGTTGACTGCGATCTGTCCGTATTGTGCGTCGCCATCGATTATTCAAAGACCTCCGTCGGAGAATCTGCCCACTCCAACCTTCACCATTGGATTTGTGGTCACTCAGGATCGAGCGATCGAAGCTGTATCGAACTGGATCGGCCGTTCTTCTGTCTTCGCGAAGTCAGCGTTTCGTAAAGCAGCCCCCGAGTTGACGCGTGGCGTCTATTTGCCCGCTTATTTGTACAATGCGGTTGCACATTCGGAGTATCACGCTGATATCGGTGAGAACTACACCGAAACGGAGACCTACACAACGACCGACTCAAACGGAAAAACGGTGACCAGAACGCGGACCGTCACCAAGACAGAGTGGCGAAGTTTGCATGGGCAGCACAGTTGTTACATTCTGGATGTCGTGGTAACCGCATCCAAGGGCATAACCAATGAGGCGTTGGAGGCCGTTGAGCCATTTGACCTTCGCGCGCTCCGCCGCTTTACGCCAGCAATCGTCTCGGGGTGGCTTGCAGAGGAACCTTCAAGAACGCAGGACGAGTGTTTTCGGCTCGCTCATGGCGAAGCTGTAGATGAGGTAGGCAGCCAATTGAAACGCTTCATGCCCGGAGACAGTTATCGCAACTTGCGGTATGAAACAGACCTCTCACGCGAGTCCATCGATTTGGTGCTGTTTCCTGTCTGGTCCTTTGCAGTACGTTATGACGAGTCCAAGCCGCCCGTACAGATTCTGGTCAATGGTCAGACTGGACGAGTCGGTGGGAAAGTTCCCATTTCGCCCGTCAAAGTGTCGATTGCAGTAGGCATCGTTCTAGCCATCATTTTGGTGGGTGTATTGTTGTTTGGGATGGCGAGGTAATTGACGATGAGTGATCCGGATCAAAGCACCATTCAGGCCGAGCTTGTTCATCCTGACTGCTCGGCGTGCGGTAGCCCATTGGAAAACGGTGACTTGCGATGCGCGATCTGTGGAAAGTCCGCGCCCGCTCGACGTGAGAGTGCCTCTACGAAGGAAGTCGTCAAAATCCTGCGTTGCACCGGGTGTGGCGCAGCCGTCGCCTACGATCCAAAAAAACAGGCTCCCAGCTGTTCTTTTTGTGACAGCGTGGTGGAAATTGAGACTCTCGAAGATCCGATGGAACAGACGGGGGGGTATTTGCCGTTCACAGTTACGCCCGAGGAGGCAAAGGCACAGTTGCAAGGTTGGCTCAGTTCCCTTGGGTGGTTTCGACCTTCCGACCTGAGTTCGACAGCACGCGTTCAGGAATTGAAACCTTTGTGGTGGGTTGCTTGGGTCTTTGATGCTGATGCACGAGTCAGTTGGGCGGCTGATTCAAATCATGGTAGTCGTCGCTCACCATGGGCTCCTCATGCGGGTGCCACACAGATGGTGTTTGATGACATTCTGGCTTCTGCGTCCAAAGGCTTGTCAGCGGCCGAGGTGGACGTGCTTGCCAGTGGTTACCAGCTCGAGACTGCGAAGCCGGCCCCGGAAGGCGCTGAGAACGCGACCATCGAGCAGTTTGATGTGCAGCGCTCCCAGGCTCGCAAGCATGTTGCCCAGGCATTGAATGCAATTTCTCACGCCCGCGTTGAGCAAACTGAAGTTCCGGGAACCAGATTCCGTAATTTGAAGGTCTCGTTGGTGTTGCAGAATCTTGTCACCCACAGGCTGTCCTTCCCCGCCTATGTGATGGCTTACCGTTATAAAGGCCAGTTGTACCGCCTCGTGATCAGCGGACAGGACAAGAGACTCCTGAGTGGCAACGCGCCGTATTCGGTGGCCAAAATCGTTGGGGTGTGCGCTGTCTTGGCGGTCATTGTCCTGATCGTTCTGATGGCAACAAGCTTGTCGTAGCATTGATGGCTGGAACTTGCTTTTACTTCAGGTGCCAACTGTCACATGTGAGTACTCAGGCGGCTACCAGAACGCAATTATTCACCTGGCACAAAACTCCAGCGCTCCTGATCACCGGGACCAATTCTTCCTTCATTGCATCGCTAGGCAAGTTGCCCCTGACGACTATTGCCGACTGTTCTATCGAGACTTCAATAAAAGACGCATGCTGACCCAAGGTAGGGTTAGCCCGAAGTACGGCGCGGATTTTTTCGACAATACGTCGATCGCGTGACTCACATTCTTGTGTTGTCATGATTTCTCTCCGGATCGAGACCGGCGTGGTGGCAGGCGATTCAGGCGGAAGTCGGGTAGGCTGATCCATGACTGAGCCAAGCTTGCGGGTGCATCCCGCCGAAAGCATGATCAAGTCGAACTGTACTGTTACTAGGTCACACTAATACGGGATTATCGGGAAAAAAACATTCTTTCTCGCAAAATAAAAGAAAAGTGACCGCAGTTTTCTGCGTTTGTCGCCAGCGCCAGCTACACAGGTGTCTTCAGTCAGGATCAACTGCGTGTTGTGCTATGCAGCGAGGTCGCAGAGGTGGAGGCGGCCACTGGCTGTTTGAAAAAAACATTCTGGTGAGTATTTGCTGATGGCAGGTGTTGTTTCCTATTCCTGTTGTTCGAGTCTTGCCTGCATGCATTGACGCCATTGCCGCTCAAATTCCCGACCGCGTTTGCCGATTCCAGCCGCAATGGCTTGTGATGGCTCCACGTCTCGCTTTAGTAGCAGAGCCAGTGTCTGGTTTACAACTGCTTGGTCGTATGGAACCAGGGATTGTGCAAGAGCTTTGAGGTCTGGTTTGCCAGTTTTCGAATCGACGGGAGACCGGGACAACAGGTCCTTTGCGTAGTCACGAGGTGACTGGTAGGCACCATCGCCGTCAGCATCCAGCCAGATGGGGCCAGTGCAGCTGAATGTTGTGGATTCAAAAATCTCAGAGTCAGGTTGATAAGGCTTGGCGGTTGGCCAGTGGGGTGACTTGATTCCATCCCCAGCAGCAACGGCAGTCAGCCACGCGTCATGGGGCAGTTCCTTGGCTGGAATTTTCCACTGCACAGTTGTTGCGTATGGCTGCTTTGCGTCTGCTTGGGGATTGAGCTTCGTGGTGAATCTTGGCATTCCATTGATGAACAATGTGACCTCCCGTGGACGCGACCAGTGCGGAGCTTGGACTGTGGCATTGATTTCCAGCATTGCCTGTTTTTTTGAATCCGCATCTTGCTTGATCCTGACTGTTCCACCGGGACCTTGTGAGCCTGCCGGGTCCGTGCCGGATTCGACCTGCAGTTGGACCAGTAAGCCATAGCTCACAATCACACGGCCATTCAGGAATGAGTCCAAAGCTGCTTCCGGCTTGATCGATCCCGGGTCATGGTCATCTGCTTGGATGTAAGTTCGACCTTGCCCCAC
>JAPOKD010000044.1 GCA_029977825.1 Planctomycetota bacterium
GGATTTGTCCAGTGCAGCACTGGTTGTGGTGGCAAACGGCATGAGGGAAAACTCAATCCAAGGCGGTAAATCCGTTCAAGACCTCAAGCCTCTTCCCGTTCTCGACAATCTTGAAGCCCAACAACCTTCCCTGGTATTGGACATCCATCCCGACACCCTCTGTCGTCTCCACCTTGAGATAGAGCGTATTGCGGTCGGGATCCCACGTCTCGCTGATCGCCGAGAATTGCTCCGCAGTGATTGCGTTGTCGAGCTCCAGAAATATCATGTAAGGCAGATCCTCGATTCCATGGATGTCGTGCAGTTCAAGTGATTTGACGCCAACTTTCAATTCATCGCGGCCATCCGCGTAAATGGGATTTACGCTTCCCACGATCACCAGAGGAACGCCTTGTCCTGACTTCCGCGATCCCGGCGAGCATCCACAAGCAGTCATGAGCAGAATCGTCACGGGGACAACAGTGAGAGTCCTCGCCAAAATCATTTTTGTACGCATGGTGACCAGCTTTCTCTTTTTTGTGAAAGGTTCATGACTGGATCCTACCACGGTGTTTGCATCAGTAATGTAACGCACTTGTAAAGACCAGCGAGCACGACCTGAATCAGCGGTCTGATGCGACTGATATCATTGGAGATTGTTTGTTCAACCCAACGCGCAGCGAGCACGAAATTCTGATTCCTTGTCTGGCCCCAAACGGCTACGCACGCTAGCTACTGTGCGTCGACGGCAATCAGGGCTTACCAGTTTCCCCCGGCAGCCTCCTTGAGGATCTCCATATCAAGAGCTTGCTCTTTGGGATCATCAACTTTGGTGCCGTTGTGCCGCCTGCCGATGCCGTCATCACCGGGGGCAAAGGGAATGTAGACCTGCCTGATCCAGGTTGGCCCAAGGGATCACATGAAATATTCAACAGTCGGTTTCGTATCGCCTGGTGGGAGGGGCCGCCGTTTGGGGGTGGCCAATACACCGCAGAGTATCGTGGTGACAACGAGGCATTCAACGCGGTGTTGGCCCGATTCGCAAAGCTCAAAGTTAAAACAAAGCGACTTGTCATTCACGATGGAGTCGGCAAGAGTTTCTGGCTAAGTTCAAATTGTGAATCCGGTAAACATCAGGCGGAAGCGATGGACTGAAGTTTCATGGTCTGGGTTGCTGCTAAATGGGATTGTCGTCATGATCTGCCAGAGAGAATCAAAAAAGAGGTGTCTTTTGAACGTGGCGATGCCAGTCAGGGACCGCCCGTGGAATTGAGAGTTTATACAGGAGGTCTTATCTGCTGGGCGGATGTCATCATTCCAGAAGGCGTCATTGTGATTGACAGACGAAAAGAAACACCCGGAAAGAACAAGGGTCAAATCCCGCGGTCGAACTTTCGGCGTTAGGTGCATTACACTATCCATTTCAATTGAATCAGGGCACGAGCCCACGAGAAATTACTGGGGAAGTCATGACTGGACTTGAATGCGTGCTTCGAAGAACTGCAATGTTGTTCAGCCTGACGCTCATCGGAATGGCGTGTGGAGCAATTTCTGCTGACGGTCAATGTTGCGGTGGTGCTTATGACTCGGTGGCGCATAGCCATGGTGGTCGGTTTCGTGTTGAAGCGACATCGCTTACCGGAACCGGGCACAGCAGCCATGGACCCTACAAGTTTCGCTTTCGCACGCTTCGAACAGATCCCGATGGAAAGACTGAATTGGTGGGGGTCTTCGATCGTTTCTGGGATAACGATCATCACTTCAGCATGACTGTTTGTGTGTCGCCAACTGGAAACGGCTTTGCACTGAGCACTTCTCTGGAAAAGTCGATCCTCTTCTTTTCACCTGATGGCACGGTTTTGGCAGAAATCGGTGGCTACACATCGGCTGCCATCAAACACTGTAAAACGAATGACTCCATTGTACGCACGGTCTATGGAAGGACTCAGCACGGGTTTCGGCATACAGAGCTCTGGTTGCCTTTGTTTCATATCACTGGTCCTGAAACCGGATCCGCCGTGAATGGCCGACCTGTCATCACAGAGAACATTGGATTCAAGACAGTCCAGCCGGAGGAGATTCGTTGGTTACAACGAATGCTCAAATGGCGTCCGAGCCTTGGCCAACGAGAAGCGGGACGCGTACAGAAGTTGATTGATGAAGCGGACGAGATGGGCCTCGTCGAAATTGGGCTTTCAGCATTACCGCAGCTCGACGCCAAGCTTGACACTGGACTTATGAAAGAAGAGCTGCTTCCCCTGAGGCGAGCGCAGCAGGAGATTGTGCGGCGACTGTGTGGTCATCGTGATGCTTGGCGAAATCTGGACCTTTTAATTGCACTCTGCGAGCATCCCGACCAGTCTTTGCAGGAGTGCGCGCAGAACCAGTTGCAAGTCATGCTCCCGGAGGGAGAGCCCACCTTTGAATGGATTCAGCAGAATCGCGACCAGTTGAAATGGGACACTGAACTCAATGTGTACCGACCTGTTCGCAAGTAGTCATCAGGTTTTCGCATGTCAGAGACTGCAATGGTACTGGAGTCAAGAAAGTGAAACGCATCGTTGCAGTCATCATGCTAGTGGCAATCTGCGGAGCAGTTGAAACCAGAGCCGAAATCGCTCCTCAATCTCTCAGTCGATTGCAGCAATCAGAACTGATCGTTGTTGGGACCATCAAGGAAATCACAATCCAGTCGGAACGTTCCCGGATTGAGCGTGGTTTCGGGAACTACGACTGGGGAATCTACCTCACTTTGGACATTGACGCTGTCGAGAAGGGACAGGTGGAATCTGCTGAGATCGAGTTCAGGTGCTTTCGTATCAAATCCCGTCGATCTGCAGCCGAATACTTGACTCCAAGCGGGCATCGGCCAATTCCGGGGATCGGTACGAGGGTGCGCGTTTATCTTAATGGCAAGAACCAGAGCTGGACGGCGGTGTTGCCCAATGGAATTACGTCACCTGAAGCTAACGATGACGATCGTGTCTGGTCGGGTGATGGTCTGACCGATGCCGCCGAATTGAGTCAACTACGAAGTTTGTCTTATACCTTTCTTCTGCCTCTTGAGTTGTGGGGAGTACTCGTTGTTTTTGGTGTACCGGTAGCCATCATTTCAATTCTGTTGAGGCGTCGGGCCAGACGCCGGTTGGCAGGTTCCAGCGTTGCAGAGCCGAGAGAAAGCAGCGCTGCAGAGCGAACCAAACCCATTGTGTCGGACTGACAGCACACCGCGTTTCCAGGCAAGACCGCGGAACCGAAGGTTGTCGAACAAAAAATTCTGCCAATGAAAATGGAGAATCACATTCTTGTATTTCCGGCAACTGTGTCTTTCACCATTCAAGTTCGCAGGAACACAGCAGTTGTGCAGTGGTGGATACGATCTGCCGTGCCGTAATACCGCGTTTCGCATTTGGCCCAGGCAGTCTCACCGTGACTAGGAGAGCTTCAACGACCTGAAAAAATCATCGGGTTTGTCAAGTTCTCTTTCGTTTTCACGAGGTGGTCTTGCGTCCGTCGCCCCGGCAGTCTGCTTCGAGTAGGCAATGTAGTCCATGATGATCAATGTGCTCCCTCGCCGGAATATCTCCACTTCAGTGCCCGCTGGTACTCCAGTGAACGTAGACGAGACAACCGTGGCATGATAACCCAGTTTGCCATCCCGCGTTACGGAACGCGTGTTACTGAATACCGTTCCTCCCTGCTCCATCAATTCCATTGCGTTAAGGCTGGCTGGCGGTGGACTCCGCAGTTCGATGATTTGCAAGCCAAAAACTGAACCGGTCTGGCCACGGCTAACGCGAAAGCTGGTGGCGGTGCTTGCGGAATTGGACTTGGAACTCTTTTGAATTCGACCAGCAGGGATTTGTACAGTGACTCCTTGCTGACTGATTGTCTGCCAGCCAGTTTGTGATCGAGCCCCAATGACGGCTAGCCCAATCAAACCGGCACACCCGAGGATCCCAAGTCCTCCGATGATGCCACCCACGATCAACACAATCTTCAGAGGCGAGCCTTTCGATGGCTTGCGCTGTTTTGGCTTCGCTGCATTCCTTGAGTTACCTGCTTTGGGCTGGTGGAATGCTGCTGCATGGGAGGGCAGTTGGGCCGGTGGTTGTGACGCAGGGAGACCGATGCCTGGCTGCCCTGATGATGGTGAGCCGAAAGTGGGAAGACTATCAAAAGGTGATGCACCGTCTGATTGATTTGCTTGAGGTGAAGCTTGCGAGACCGGTTGTTGAGGCAGGGGATGGTGATGGGTTCTGCAATGCAAGAACCTTGGCACACTTGGGGCATTTGATTCTCCCAGCTGAAAATCCGGCTGGCAGCTTGAGTATCGTCCCGCATCCGGGACACGTAACCTGGAATGCGTTCATGCAAATCTCCCCCAGTATTGTTTGACACCGGCTCATCTTGGTTTGTGGGCCCGTTGTTGTGTGGGCCCATGAGTACAGCATCAGACGCAAAATCTCATTGGTCTTGGGCGAGAGTAGAGCCTAGAGGTTGAGAAGGTGCAAAGAAAAAATAAAAAAAGACATCAATTTCGCAATGCTGTAGCAGCAGGAAACCGTCGTTATATCGCAGCAAGTTCGGTAGAGAAGAGTGGGCCGATAGCACTTGTCGCTGAAGGATTTACAGGTGCATGCAATTCGCTTCCGCGAGCAGAATACCACGCCTATGGGTTGATCACATCACACCTGCTTCAAATCAATTCCCCTCTGGTTGTGGTGTTGGCATTCCCCCCGTGCACGTATCATCTTGCGTCAGGCAACCGTGTTTCGATGTTGGCGTCTCGTCACCAATGCTTGAACTTGTGTTTGCCTGGATCATGTTATCATCGTGGGCTGGATGGTTGCGAAGGTGTCTTCTGTCGGTGAAGCGACACTGGTGATCGTGGTGTCTTTCAAATGGTCGTGCGGTACTGATGGAAATCAACCCTTATGATGCTCCCAAGGATACTGTTGACGACGAAATGCAGTTGTCCGATTTGGGGCGGAGTGACTGTCCAGTCTGTGCAACCACACAGCGGCGTTATTCTCTTTTGAATCCCCGGCATAACTGTCCTACCTGCGGGAATGTCCTCCGGCTCGAATTACCGGCATGGATGTCCTTCCTTGCCCTTCCCGTTGTCTGGGCCGTGTTTTGGGGCCTCAGTTATGCACCGATGATTTATTCCAGAAATGCCATCTTTATCTGTCCGATGGTTTGCGCTGTCCTTTATCAGGCAGCATTATTTGCCGTCGGAAGAATTCGGGTAAACGTGCCAAAAGCAACACCGCAGCCTTCTGTTGGTCAAACGTTCAACATTTTCAAGCTTATGGCGTGGGTGTTTGTTTTTCTGGGAACGTTTATGTCTGTCATGATTTCTCTCATCACTGGCAGCGGCATGGTACTTCAGATTGTCGCTTGTGTCTGTGCCGTGATTTTTGTGGTGTTCGTGATATACATGCTAACGACTGCCAAAACTTCACCCCAAGGCCATCTGGAATTGCCGCATTCGCGGCGCATTGCGCAACGCTCTCTGCTTTGGATGGCTTTGGCTGTTTCCCTGGGAGCGGGACTTGGCGTAGCAATTGCGGCCATTTGATTTACTCACTCGAAGTTGGAATTGATGACTTTCCGGTTTTCGGCCATCGCCTTGGGTGGCAAATCCAATCTTTCAGATTCTGGGATAGAAAATCAAATCATGGGGTTTCAGAAGCCTGAATAGCGGAAGGTTCTGCCCCCTGATCGACTTTGCGCAAGAAGCAATAAATCAACCACTGGATGCCACACGAGGCGGGGATCTGCTGCAGCTGGCATTGTCGTTGAGGTGGATTGAGAATGCGTGAATTCAATTCTTCTTGTACGCAAGAGCATCACCTGAGCCTATTCGGAGCCATCGTGCGATGTGATGTTGGATCGATTAAGATCTTGACACCGAGCGTAAGTCAGTCCTCCCAGCGGAAGAACCAATGTCCAGTGACAAGTATCAAGATGATGGTGGCGATGCAAAGAAGCCTGCAGGAACGATTGACAGATTTCTGAATTTCATTGAAGTCGCCGGTAACAAACTACCCGACCCGGCCATTCTATTTCTGCTCTTGATGCTTTTGGTCTGGTTTTTGTCGTGGCCACTCTCAAGGCTGCAGTTTGATGCGGTCCATCCAGTGACGCAGGAATCGATTGCGGTTGTCAATCAAGTCAATGGTGATGGAATTGCTCTTTTACTGACTTCGATGGTCGACACGTTTGTCAACTTTGCACCTTTGGGTGTTGTTCTTGTCTCTTTGCTGGGGATCGGTGTTGCTGAGCATACGGGTTTGATCGGGGCGGTCATCAAGACGATCCTGAGCGTTGTGCCTCGGTCACTGTTGACTCCGGCCGTGATTATTGTGGGGATTGGCTCGCATTACGCGGTTGACGCTGGGTACGTGCTGGTTATCCCGATTGGTGGTGTGGTGTTTTACGCGGCAGGCCGGCATCCCCTGGCAGGCATTGCAGCAGCATTCGCGGGTGTGTCTGGCGGTTTCTCAGCGAATTTCTGGGTGCCAAGCGGATTGGATCCCCTGCTGCAGGGATTCACGCTTGCGGCAGCCCAGCTTTATGATCCTGATGCTCAGGTGAGTATTGTCAACAACAATGTTTTCACCGCAGCATCCACTCTATTGATTGTTGGTGCAGGCTGGTTCATCACCGATCGAATCATTGAGCCACGAGTCCGGTCTATGACGGTGGATGGTGATCCGGAACAGATGCCCAAATTCGAGGACGTAACACCAGCAGAGCGGCGGGGCATGATCGCCGCGCTGGTAACTGCGTCTCTGGGAATCGCGATCATGATCTGGTGGGGATCGAGTCAGGATTCCGCGCTCCGATACGAGGGGAGTCTGCTCAATTTCAGAGCACCATTGATGCAGTCGATTGTCCCATTGATCTTCCTGTTTGCCATTGTTCCAGCAGTTGTTCACGGTTACGTGGCTGGAACTGTCAAGTCGCACAGGGATGTGGTCAAAGGCATGACAACTGCCATGGAGTCGATGGCTTACTATCTGGTCCTGGCGTTCTTCTGTTCATTGTTCATCTGGATGTTCAGTCAGACAAACATTGGGCTGCTTTTAGCCATCGAAGGTGCTGGTTTCTTGAAAGCGATGAATCTGCCGGGGGCTTTGACGATCTTCGGGATTGTCATCCTGGTCGGGTGCGTAAATCTACTGGTGGGATCCGCGTCAGCGAAATGGGCGCTGATTTCCGCAGTGTTTGTTCCCATGTTGATGGATCTTGGTATCTCGCCCGACCTGACACAGGCAGCTTATCGTGTCGGTGATTCATCGACCAACATCATTACGCCTTTGATGCCGTTTTTCCCGCTAGTCGTTGTTTTTTGCCAACGGTATGTACGCGACACCGGCATTGGTACGCTGGTTTCCTTGATGTTGCCGTACAGTCTTGCCTTCCTTGTGTTGTGGTCGACACTGTTGGTCGTCTTTTGGACGCTGGGGATTCCTCTGGGAACTGATTCCAGTTACGCATACCCGGTCGGGGGCTGAGTCCACGAGACCTTGTGTCATTCACTGGGCATCGCTGATGTCAAATTCCGCTGCTGTCGCAACCTCGAGCGTGGTGAATTGGGTCAGGTGAAATCAACCGGGCCTTATGATCCAGCAAGGTACATTTGCATCATTCCGAGCCTTTCATTCACTCATGTCCTTCATCAGATTTTTTTGGGGGAATCATTTACCGCATCCTGTTACGAACCGGTCCTATGCGTATTACGTTGCGCTGCGTGCTGGCGAAGATGAAATTCTCGCCCACCATCTGCTTCCGGTCACTGTTGTTGTTGTCGGGGATGTAGCAATCATCGACGCCTATCTACACATTCTGTCCCGTTCAGATGACGATAAACAAGAAGAGAAAATCTTACGCCTGCACAACACATGGAAGAAGGAAAACGGGAAATGGCTTCTTCTTGCGACTTACAATACTGAGGTCGAACCCTAGTTTGTGGCTTCGGCTGCAGGCCGCTTGTTTGCAGCCTGCTGGTAAAACATCCGGGTTGAAGTGTTAACAAGCAATCACGATTCTGCGCTGCGATGCCCACGCTGCTATACCGGCGCTGAGATGCCTGGGCTCGATCCGGGTGGTTTTGTGTTCGCTCGAGGCTGTCGAGTGTGTCATCGAGTGACACCCTCAGGTTTTTGTCGCCTTTGTTTCTTTCGCTTCCGGTTGCTTTGATTGAGTTGTTCCAGGGCTTCGGCACGCGTTTGCGTCAGTGGTTTACCATCGAGGTAAAAGTCAAAGTATTTTTTTGCAGCCGTTGACAGACTTGCCGCGTCAAGCCTGGGGGGGCTGAGTTCCTCGGCCCATTTGGAAAGCTTTGATCGCAATTGTGACGCAATTTCGGGATGTTGCTCAAGAAGGCTGTTCTTCTCTTCGATGTCGGATTCTAGATCGTAGAGGTACTCGCGATCACCACCTTTCAGGAACTTCCATTTCCCTTCGCGAATCGCCGATTGTCCGCCCCACCGCCACGTCAGGAATTCATGGGGCGCCGCCGTGTTTTTTCCCCTCAAAAATGGAATCAGATCCACGCCATCGAAACCCCCGGGTTTTGAATCAATCCCCGCCAGTTCTGCAGCTGTCGCCGCAACGTCCAACGCACTGATCGGATGCTCGTAAAGCTGACCGGGGGGGATCTTGCCTGGCCACGACACGACAAATGGAACGTGCATCCCGCCTTCGGCCAGCATTCCCTTTTCGCCGTTAAGCGGGTCATTGAGTGAACCATCCCAACCGGGGCCACCGCCGGGTGCGTCAAGCTTGTGGATTTTCAGCGGAGCTCCGTTGTCGCCGATGTAAAAGATCAGGGTCTTCTCCGTCAGTTGATGCTTTGCCAACGTCTGTGTGATGAGCCCGACACCGTCATCAACAGCAGACAGCATCGCCAATGCCTTCCGACGCCGCTCAGGCATCTTTCCAGGGAACCGGTTGAGATACTTCTTTGGAGCGTCGAGTGGCACATGAGGCGCACGGTATGCGATATAGAGAAACAGAGGCTTGTCTTTGTAGCGTTTAATGATCGAGGCGGCAGCTTCACTGCATCCATCAATGTGGTACCTCGTTGGCTTGACCGTCTGCATCTGCTGATCTTTGCCATCCAGAGTGATGTTCGCCGCAAAGTTGCCGCCGCTGTTTTGCGCATAAACGTGCCTGAAACCGTGATCGGTGATCTTCGGCGTTGGACCAAGGTGCCATTTGCCGAATTGCGCTGTGACGTAGCCGGCATTTTGCAAACGCTCGGCGATCGTCTGCTCATGGTTGAAGCCATCCAGAGCATTGCCATTCGTTTCTACACCAAACCGCGATTGAAATTTTCCAACCATCAATCCGGCCCGTGACGGAACACACTGTGGGGCGGTGCTGTAGCCATTTCTCGCCAGTACACCGCTCTTGGCGAGCGCGTCGACGTTCGGAGTTCTGATGTCAGCAAGCACTCCCTGACAGGACAGATCGGCGTGACCGTGGTCGTCCGTGTAGAACACGATGATATTGGGACGATCTTCCGCCTGGCTGACGCTGGTCAAGAGCAGGAAGAAGACTAGCGTTGTGGCGTTAATGACTTGAGGCATTGATTGATTCCGGAGTTGATGGATTTCACGCGTGCGTCCAGCCCGTTTTTCAAACGACTGCATTCGATTCAGAGTTTCCATTGATATACGTCATTGTCATCTGCATCGAACAGTTGGATCCGCGTAATCCTGATTTCCCCGGGCGCGTTTGAAGGATCGATACGCACGGCGACGACAGGATTCTTTGCGGAAAACGAAATGCTGTATTCGCGTGGTTTGCCGTCATGTTGAACGTTGAAACTCTGGCTGCGGTCGCGTATGAATGCCGGGGTGATGCCTTTCTCCTGCCAGAATACCTGTCCAGATCCTCTGGAGTCGGACGCCAGCGTCACCTTCAATACGAGTTCTTTCTGAGTCAGTTCGGCTGGGAGTTTGTAACTCATGTGCGGATCTCGCCCGCTGCTGGTGACGATGAGGGAACCGTCCTTCAGTGCGAGCTCGCATGTACCGCCCGGCTGCCAGCCAGCGACCGGTTTGATTTTGCGCTGTGGCTTTTTCGCCCCCGGAGTATTCGGTCTGCGGGTCGATTTGGGGATTGCCTTCCCTATCATCTTCGGGTCGTATTGGCTGGGATCGAACCGCGGATTCGGTAGCGGAACAACGGCGCCCGTTTCTGACAGAAAATCGGTGATCAACCTGTCGAGTTCTTTCACCTGCTCAGGGTTATCAGCTGCAAGGTTCGTGTGTTCGCCAATGTCGCTTTTCAGATTGAAGAGTCTGTAACTGTGCCTGCCAGGCGATTCACCATGGAAAAGGCGGATCAGTTTCCAGTCTCCTGCGTGAACGCTGGCCGAAGGCGGAAGCCAGTCCGGCACGCGCGTTTGGTGGGGAAAGTAGGTAAAAATGGCTTTCCGCTGCAGCGCCCCACCTCGAAGAGCCGGGACGATGCTGATGCCATCGAATGACTGTTGAGTCTCAATGTCGAGCAATTGCATCAGCGTCGGATAGAAATCGCAGCTCTGGATGATTTCATTGCTGCGACTGCCTGGCTGCACATGTTCGGGATAGACAACGATCGCCGGTCCGCGAACACCGCCTTCCCACATCGTTGCTTTACCACCGCGTAACGGCACGTTGCTTGTCGGCGTTGTCCCGTCGACCTCGTTGTACATGTTTCCGCCGTTGTCGGAAGCGAACAGGATAATTGTGTTGTCAGATAGATTGAGTCGGTCAAGCGTGTCAAGCAGCGTACCGACTGCGTCATCCATGCTTTCGATCATGGCGGCGTATGTTGGACTGCGCTGCGGGTTCTTCTGATCAACCTTCTTGCGGTACTTGTCGATCAAACTCTTCTTTGCGTCAAACGGGGCGTGGACGCTGAACATCCAGTAATTAAGAAAGAATGATTCATCGCGATGCTTTTCCAGAAATGCGACCGCTTCCTTTGCCATGCGATCTTCAATGTGTTCATCGGGAATGTCCGGGTCGTGATCGAAGTCTTTGAATTTCCATGGTGCAACATAACTTCCCGCCGGGCCGGGACCGGGATGATGTGGAACGTCGACATCAAAACCATGCTGCAAGGGCGAATACGGTTTCGGCCCGAGGTGCCATTTGCCGAAATGGCCGGTTGCGTAACCGTTGGCTTTCAAGATTTCCGCCAGCGTGTCGTATTTCGTATCGAGCCGTGAGACCGACGTCAGTACGGTGGCTTTGGCGTCGGGCGGACCGGTTGCTTTGGGCGTCGCATTCAACGTGACCGCTGGCAGATGACAGCTTGGTGAGGTAATGCCGTGCCGCGCGGGACTCAGGCCGGTCAGCACGCTGGCTCGCGTTGGTGAGCAGAGCGGACTGGCTGAGTACGCACGCGTGAATGTCATTCCCCGCGCGGCGAGACGTTCGATGTTCGGTGTTTGATAGAAACTTGTTGTTCTGAAAAGCGTCGTGTCGCTCCAGCCAAGATCGTCAGCAAGAATCAGCACCACGTTGGGTTTGCGAGCAGATTCGTTCGCAGTCGCAATGTTCTCTGACAAAGAAATCGCGATGAGGACGATCAGAGCGATCGATGTCCGGCGTGTGTTCATATGACTTTGTTTGTTTAGCTCAGCGTCTGAGATGGATTTCCGGAAAAGGGACGTCAGGCGACTGGGGAGTCAGCATGCCCACTTCGGTATCGAGGAGGTTCCGGTATCGAGAATTGGGCCGGAATTTCGGGAAAGCTCAATGATAGCTGCTCCGACATCACTCTTCCTGCTACTCATTGTATTGCCGGATTGGCACTGAACCAGATTGGGTTGGCTGATTGCCGATTTAATGATGATCTGCGGCTGTGTTAATGCTCGCAATGAGTTTATGCGGTTGTCGCCGGGCGGAGTGATTACTTCTGCGTATGCGGAGTGATTACTTCTGCGGATAGAAAACCCTCTGGTCTCACCAGTCGCAGCCCACGGGTCGTTGGGCTGGTATTCCAGAATGGCAGGAATGAGGCGTCTGTCTGATTCAGGATTGACCTAATCCAGCCAGTGCCATCGCAATGGAGCTCCAATGGATTCCTGTTGCTCGTTTGCCTTCTGCAGCCGTGTGGGAATACGCCTGTAGTTTGGGGAAGATAGCGAAGGGCAGATTTTGGAATGATGATCCCCGGTTGGTCTACCTGAAGGTTCAGTCCGTATGACTCACACTGGTTTGAGGGGCTATGTGGCAGAAGGCTGCCGTTCGGAATTCCGTGGAACCATTTGTCATTTTTCTTTTATTCTTCGGTCCAAAACGAGTTTTGTGATTTTCTGTGGTTTTTTGGAAACAAGGTCAGACGCTGTGTCATTCAAAATGTATGAATGAATCCCAAGATGAACACGAAGCTCCAACTGTCACGGAAACCGTCCAGTTGCTATTTGTGCGCCATGAAAACTCGATTCGGTCTTTTGTCAGATCTTTGCAGCCCTCATTGTCTGATGCAGATGATGTGATGCAGGAAACGTTTTTGACGATTTCCCGAAAGGCTTCCAGCTTTGAGCCCGGAACGAATTTTTTGGCTTGGGCTTGTGGAATCGCCAGGCTCAAGGTGCTCGAGAATTTTCGTCAGAACAAGCGTTCCAATGTGCTGGCAGATACCGCAATCATTGCTTTGGCGGAGGACGCCCCCACGCCCGAACTGCTGATTGAGCGGGAACTGGCTCTCGAAGCATGCATTGAAAAGCTTGCTCCCAGGATGCGCGACCTTTTGTGGCGACGCTATTCAAGAAGGCAGAGTTCCGTGGAGATGGCCGACGCAGCTGGCATGTCGTCGACCGCTGTTCGTGTCGCACTCTCAAAAACAAGAGCCATGCTTCGTGATTGTATTCATGCCAAAACACGTGTCGCTGAGTGAAACCAGATGAATATGAACGACCACGGCGAAATTGATACCCTGATCAGTGCTTGTCTTGACGGGTGCCTGAGCGATGCCGACGCAGACAGGTTGAGCCGCTGGATTGAAGAGTCCAGCGAGGTTCGGCAGCGGTATTGGGAATTGGCCTCAGTGCATGCCATGATCGAGCAATCGATGCAAAGCACATCCATGAAGGCGATCACCGGGCAAGTCGTGGTGCCCGCACCAAAATCGGGTTCCTATTTCCGCTGGTCTCGCATCACATCGGTTGCTGCAGGAATCCTGATCGGGATCTTCAGCGCTTCCATGGTGTGGGCCTACGCAGTTCCTCTGGCGAGTCAGACGCAGCGCGTGAGCAAAGAGATTGTCTTTGAGAGTTTTGAAGATCCCCAAATGAAATCTCCGGGGCGTTTTCCAACAAACGCCAACCGATGGTTCGGCGGGATGCTTTCTGTGCCCGGGAAGGGCGGGATGCCTGCAGTAGAGGGAACCCGACTCGGTAAATTCGAAAACGTTTCCAAATACAGGTTTACCTACGCTCGCTACGTTGTGGATCTCGATGAATACGCCGAACCGAGTGACGAGCACACTCGATCGATTGAAGTAAGTGGCTCTTTCTTTTCACCGGACCTGGATCCAACTTCGGTTTTCCGGATTGACGTGGCGGCTTTCGGTGAAACGCCCGAGGCCGTTCAGCCCGTCTGGATTGACCGAGAGCATTTCGACGACGTTGTCCTGCAGCAAGTTGGTCGAAATCACAGTCCAGAGCTTAGCGATCAGCCAATCTGGCATGAGGTGAAGGTGATGATGGAAATCCCATCTGGGGCTAGAAGTGTGGTGGTTTCTCTGGGTTCTGGAAAACGCGCCCCCGGCGGCGCCGGCTCGGACCGCTACCTTGATGCGGTGCGGGTTAAGCTTGTTGATACTTTCAAGCCACGTGATTGATTCTCAGCCTGCAGCATTTGAGTTACTTGGTTATCACACAGATACTTCAATTCATGGTCAGTTTTCATCGGCGAAGAAGAAATAGTCAAGATTGCCACACAGCCAGATTTAGCGAAATAAATCAGGCATGTGGCGTATCTATTGAAGACAGCTTCCACCAACGACATTCCAGCAAATCTGCAGGTCTCATAAACAAACGGGTTCGAACATTGTCTATACATGATGATTGGTGCCATTGGTCTGCCAATTGCGGCGGAAGGCGAGAACCCTGGTTGAATGCGCGTGCGCGGAGCGGGAAATTCCCTGTCTGTCAAATTCTGTCTGTCATTTGGTGCGGTTTCATTCTCGCGTCGAACACTCAGGCCCAGAACAGTCAGGTGAAGGGGCGAGCAGTCGATAGCAAGGATCGCGCTATCATCTCGTTCACCGATTCCGTCAAACCTCTCCTCAAGCAGTACTGTTTCAAATGCCACGGACCTGACGAGCAAGAATCGCAGCTTCGCCTGGATGCTCTCGACCCAAACATGGCTGAGGGCACCGATGGTGGTCAATGGCAGGAAGTACTGGATGCTCTGAATCGAGGCGATATGCCTCCTGATGATCAGTCGCAACCCAGTTCTAGCGAGCGGGATACTCTGGTCAGCTGGATCACTTCTGAAATCAACCAGGCAGCTGTGTTAAGACGTTCCACCGGTGGCCACGTCACGCTCAGAAGACTCACGCGATATGAATACAACAACACCATGCGTGATCTTCTTGGGATAGAAATGGATTACAGCAAAGATCTGCCGCCAGATACGAAGGGAATGGATGGCTATAAGAACAATGGCGTCTTCATGAGTATGTCTGAACTGCAACTGGAGGAATACTACAAGGCAGCCAAAAAGGGACTTGGCACCGCCATCGTTCAAGGTGATCGCGTCGAGCCGATTCATCAGCGTGCCACTCAAGCAGCAAAAGGAGTTCGTTTCGACAGCCTCGTTGCTGCTCCGTTTGACAAAGCATTGGGCGGAACGGTTGTCGGATACAGCCTCAAAGATCCAAAAAAGAAAAAGAGCGCCAACAAGAAAAATGCAATGGTCTTGCTTTGTCTTGATCAGCTTCCACTTACCGGAACGTTTCGGGTGAAGATCGAGGCGAGTGCCATCGGGGGCGAACCGCAATACTCGCCGCCAAGAATGCGCGTCGAAATTGGACACAAGACGGGCGTCAATGTCGAACCAAGTAAGGTCGTCGGTGAAGGGGACGTCACCGCAAAACCCGGTACCCCGCAGATCTTCGAGTTCACAGGTCGTTTGGAAGAATTCCCGCTTCACACGGGAACGACCGTCAAGAAGTTCCCGGGATTGCGCGTGATCATTACCGATGATAACGCGGTCCTTCCGAAGGCTCCGCCCAGGAAGAAGGGCGAACCTGCCGGGGAGCCGATTATCGAAAACCGACCCAAGTTGGTCATCCACTCGCTGGAATTCGAGACTCCAATCGATGACGCCTGGCCCGCAACTCATACTCGCCTGCTGCCAGTTCGTAATGCTAATGACAGCGAAGACGTCTATGTTCGCTTGGTTGTCCAGCGTTTCGTTTCACGAGCCTTTCGCAGACCGGCCACGAAAGACGAAGTCGATTGGGCGGCCCGCTATTATGCGAAGGTTCGCCCCACTGTGAATTCATTTGAAGATGCGATGCAGGAAGTATTCGCTCTTGTTTTGGTCTCCCCAAAGTTTCTCTATCTCCCCGAATACCAAACGAAACGCACGGGCAAGGAGAAGACTCCTTTAAGCGATTACGAGTTAGCCAGTCGCTTGTCATACTTCCTGTGGGGAACCATGCCCGATCAAGTGTTACAGCGACTCTGCGAGCAAGGAAGACTCAGCGAGAATGCGATACTCGCTCAACAAGTCGAGAGGATGCTTTCGGACGATCGATCCTGGGAGTTCGTCGAAGGCTTTGCGGGGCAATGGCTTCACTTGGACGGAGTTGATGCCGTCGCCGTCAATCCCGAGTATTTCCCCGACTTTGACAACAGTCTCAAAGACGACATGAAGCAAGAGTCGCTTCATTTCTTTGCAGAGATCCTTTACGAAAAGCTGAGTTGTCTCAATTTTCTTCAATCCGATTTTGTGACGGTCAATGATCGATTGGCCGAGTTCTACGGAGTCGAAAAGCCAAAATCCGGTGATTTTCAAAAAGTTGTGTTGCCAGCGGACTCGATTCGGGGAGGTGTGCTCACGCAAGCGAACTTCCTGTTGGGGAATTCCAACGGTGCGCAAAGTCATCCGATCTACCGGGCAAGGTGGTTCTTGGATCGTGTCATGGGTAATCCACCGGGAGACCCGCCTGCGGATGTTCCAGAGTTGGATGAAGAAGCTCCCGCAGCTAAAAAGCTCTCGCTCAAACAGCAGCTTGAAGATCACCGAAAACGCGAATCCTGCAATCGGTGCCATCGAAACCTCGACCCATGGGGAATTCCATTCGAGGGTTTCAACGCGATTGGACAATACATCAAGTCGCAGCCAAATGTCACCAAAAAGTCACGCAAGCCCCAACTCATCGAGGAGAATGCCAAGTTACCCGATGGCACTGAGGTAACGGGCAGCAAGGAGTTGATTGAGTACTTAATGGACAACAAGAAAGAAGAGTTCGCGGAAGGCTTTTGCAAACATCTGCTCACTTATGCCTTGGGTCGTTCGCTGGAATGGACGGATCAACCGTTGATCGATCAGCTTTCAAGTGAGTTCCAGGACAACGGTTTCAAAATGGATCAGCTGATCGTAGATATTGTTCAAAGCGACGCTTTCAAAACGAAATAGGATTAACGCAGGAGATAGATATGTCGAACAAATCGTGGAAGATTGATCGTCGCCGAATGTTAATCGGATCGGGAACC
>JAPOKD010000805.1 GCA_029977825.1 Planctomycetota bacterium
ATTGCGCCTGAAAAAGGGTTTCACCACTTGGTCGATGCATTCATCAGACTTGCATTAAAACCAGAACACTCGGATTTGACGTTACATGCTTCCGGTTGGTTGGGCGAAGCCAATCGAAAGTATTTTCAGGTTCAACAGCAGAAAATTGAATCAGCGAAGTTGACTCACCGGTTCACATATCACGGTAGTCCTGACTTGACACAGAAAGTGAGTTTCCTTCAATCGCTGGATCTATTTTCTGTGCCCACGGATTATCGTGACCCGAAGGGACTTTTTGTGCTCGAGTCACTGGCTGCCGGTGTGCCAGTGATTCAGCCTGATCACGGGGCCTTTGGAGAATTACTGGAATCGACTGGCGGCGGACTGCTCACCAAGCCAGGCTGTCTTGATGGATTATGTGCCGCCATCGAAGAATTGAAGCAGCATCAGCAGCAGCGGGTGGCTCTGGGTAGGTCTGGGCAACAACGGGTCATGGAGCATCACACGATGGGACGGGCCGTTGAGCAACTGAAGAAGATTCTGTTTGATTGATTGCAGAGCTGGCACTGTAGACTGATGAGTCTGCGTAGGAAAATCTGGGACGGACTCTTGTCTTGAGGCTGACCGTGAGCTCCCCGTTGCATCAAACAGCAGGGCAAGGCGTGCGTAGCATCGTTGACGTCATTGAGAGCCTTCCCGGTAGAGTGTGAGTTCTCGGACGATTTCATTTCCCGTCACAAACTGGTTGGGAACAAAGCTGTTTTTACTGAGTGGTACTTCAATCCGCACGGTGACCTGGCGGGTCGTTGGGAGAATGCGTCTCGGTCGCACGCTAATTGTGAAATCGGTAACTCCCAGCGTGTTCATGATGCGGCGAGTTTCGTTGGTGGCTTCACGACTGGTACCACCGGGAATGATGGCTTTTCGACAGCCTTCATAGACGGCATTGTCAGCAGTGTGTTTGATCATGGCCACACGACAGAATTCAAAGGCTGCAAAAAAACAAAGGAACAGTATTGGCGCAACCACTGCGAATTCAAGCATGGTTGCGCCGCGGCGAAGTTCCTGTGGTTTTCGGCGAGTCGATTTCATGCGGCTATTCTCGGCGTTGATTGCACCAAAGTCTTGGGGATCATGTAGCATTTGTGCTCGGGTTGATGGATTGGCCCATCGGCTATTGGGTGATGATCGTACTGAGGGTCAGAGCAATTTCACGGTAGATTTCTTTCAACTGGATTCCGCTGTCGGCGTGATAGTGTCGACCTCCGCCGATTCGTGCAACTTGTGCCATCCGTGAGCGGTCAGCGTCACTTCCAAACGTGATGGTGTGGATCGTAATGCCATCTTCATGAAGCTGTTGGGCAATCAGTTCTGGGCTCGGTCCCCGATTGTGACGACCATCGGTCATCACGATCATCGTGCGTTCAACATAAGCCGCGTTCCTGCCACCTTGCATGACTTGATTTCCAGCTTCCATGCCGCGTGACACACTCGTCCAACCCCCCAGTTTCAATGAGCGAACGCCCCGATTGATTTCATGCAGATTGGGCGTCAGCGGAACATCCGTTGACCCAAACTCGGCGTAGGATGCTAAACCCACGTATTCATCTACCGGAGTCTCCTCCAATGTGTTGGTGAAGGTTTTGATCGCTGAAATGAGATCTTTGAACTTCGAGCCCCACATGGAACCGCTGCGATCAACCACTAAGACGACATCACGTTCAATATAGGTAGCTGCCGCAGTCGACTCGGTTTCAAAAAACTCCAAGCCCGTCAGGTCGCCGAAAAATAGAGGAATGGCTCCTGAACGTGAGCGTTTAGCGCGTCGTCCGGTAACTTGGACCGTGTTGTATGGTTTCCTGCCTCGCTGGAATCTGAATTTTCCCGATCTGGATTGACGCGCGTTTCCGAATCTGAAGTCCTGTCGTGTCAATCGTAAAGGTTCACCGTTGACGGAATTAGCAGCGGCAATTTGGCGCCCGCGTTTGATTGCTTGCGAGCGTTCCATCGTTTCGGCAAGGGTTCCTGCTGCCGCTTTCGAGGCAGCATCCGTGGCAGTGCGAAGCTCTGTTTTGGTCAGGTGCATCTGGGCGATGTCAACGGAGAATGCAACAGCCATCATGAAGCCGATCATCATGATGGCCACCAGCACCAGCATCGCACCACTTCGAGGAGGACGTTTGCTGATGTGTGGCGTATGGCAGTTTGCTTCTCTGCTGGTAATGTCTCGCACTCGTTGGGGCGACCTCAGCTTGGCAATTTGTCCGGCCCTGTATTTCATTCTTTCACCATCACTACACGTGCCACCACTTGACGATCGTTAATGAATTGGCCAACCAGCGGGCTGTTTGCCGCTGCTGAGGCTCGGATCTCAAGAACAACCGCTTCTCCTCTCTGGGCTTGCTTGGACTGGCCGTTGGGGAAGACGATTTCATAGCCCTGCACATCTCTGGCCAGCAAAATATTTTCTGCTCGCGATGCACCTTTGGCATTATTGGAGCCCACTTTGATTGACTCTCTGATTCCCTCATAAGCAGCGATGTTCAATGTCTGCTTCAGGAAAATGAAGCTCGTTGCCTCAATCGAGCCAAATACCAGCAGGATGATCAGCGGTAGACAAACGGCGAACTCAGCTGCAGCCACGCCTGAGCGTCGCCGGCCTTTACCGTTGTTGATTCGCTGGGGTCTTCGGTCTTCGGTCACTGTTTTGTCTGCTCAGTTGCTGTGGCAGGATCTTGCTCAGCTTGGTGATGTTCCATCATCAAATTGAAGTTGCTGGCAATCTCCTGCCAGAAGTCATTGTCACGGAATCGAAGTGGTGCAACGTGACGCCCCTTGCCAGCGTCGGCCAAAGCTTCTCTAAGGCGGAGGATGGGGCCGGCAAAACGGCTTGTCAGTTTCAATGTGTCCCAGACGAAGGCGGGAATTAATGCAAGAGTAACCACGAAGAAAGGCAGGAAGCGGCGGGCCGTGTCCCAGAATGTCTGTTCCCAACTTGCGTCTGGTTGCTCGAACAGTCGGACCCAAATCAGTAAGGCCAGTACATTGCAACTGAAAAATATGATCCAGTGAATCGTGATCTTTCGAATGACGCTCCCCTGAACCTCTGGGTCAAAGATTGTTGTGCGGCGTTTCTTTTTAGGAGGGGACATCGTGACGGCCAATGACGGATGCGGGTTCCAGTGGATAGACACTTTTTGTCTGTCATGGAGCAGAACAGAACGACTCCTTAGGAACCTACGCCACTTGATGC
>JAPOKD010000662.1 GCA_029977825.1 Planctomycetota bacterium
CAAGCGGTTCCTGACTCCTGAAATCCAGATCCGCACTGCTGAGCATGAGTCAGTTCGGCTTGAACCGGTGTTTGTCGATTGGTTTTACGGCGCACTGAAATACGGTTGACCAGATTCGATTCGTTGCTCGCTTAGCAGCTTGCCGATGTCGGGAAAGCACACACGTGGCAGTTCCGTTCTCGGTTCGACCTGAGCCTGAGTTCCCGAGCTTGCAACCTGGCTTCTTCCAGCTTCTTCGGAATACCATCTCCCTTTCCGTAGTACATTTCGTCCGCCGTCTGCCACTTGAACGCCGAGTACGGCAGATGGCTGTTGTGTTGATCGACGTAGAATGCGACCAACTTCTTCACACTGGCCGCAGTGTCCAGGGTGTTCAGGAACAGCCATTGACGCTTGATCACTCGCCTCCATGATTCAATCAATGAGTTGGAGTATCGGATCTCGGTCTGTGCCAGAATGCGTTTCAGAAGCCCTGATTCGACCAGCTGGTCGACGGCACTGTTGTAGTTCTCGATGAGTTACTAACCGTCCCAGTCGACGACCCCATGGGCGAAGAGTCGTACCAGTGCTGCGAGTGTGGCGGCGAGTTTGATGTGGATTGGGGTGAGGGGACAATTAGCCATTACCCTCAAGTAGATTGATCGCAGAACTGCCCTCGGCTCTTCCCGTCTTAGTGTCCCCCGCACCCCGCCCGCGTTTGGACTTCGGCGTCAGCCCGAACTGTGCCAGCAGGGTGTGGGAGTGATGCTCAGGATGGCGGTGTGGTTGAATCCACCGATCGCACCAGCGTCATGATCGCCTGGCGAATATGATCCGGCAGCTGGGGCCAGCGAGTGAGAACGTAGGCGGGATCAAGCTCGGTTTGTGCCAGTGCTTCGAGTGAGCGAGGAGTGGTTTGGGGTAATAAGTTTGAGCAGTATGCGTGGACGGCTGTGTTAAAGCACCGGCGAGAAAATGTTCAAGAAGACAGAGATGGTGCTGAAATAAAACGCATTTTGCGGCGAGAGGCAGCATCAGCTGATACTGGCAATCTACTATCCATCCGTAATGCAAACCCATTGGATGTTGGCCTTTCCGCAGAAGAACTTTCCGAGGCAAAGCTACTTGCCGCTGATTACATCGAGCAATATGTGCCGACTACGGAATGAGCTCGCCGCCTATTCAAGCGGCCCAAACCTAAACACGCCCTGACGCAGTCCAAATCAAAGTTGCCGCCACACTGGCAGCAATGGAATGTGTCAAAGCCTTGCAGATGTCCACGTCGGCTTTAGGCAGCTTGGCAACGACCAGGTCCACTGCATGACGTTTCTGTGGCGTTCTGAAAGTCCTTTCAGGGCGGTTCGCCCGAGCAAGATTCTCTCACTCACAATGGTGCAATTATTTGGGGGATCACCAAACGGCCATCGGAACTAAAATGACGGCCAACGTGTTCGATTGAATGTGGGGCGCAGGCACGCGGGTTAAAAAAGCAGTGGCAGAACACGGCAAGCCAGTTGCAGGCTCATGCATTCATGTACGCCAACCAGTTGCCGACGTTCGATAGCATTTGCGGAACGTTCCGGCTACATCCCACTGAAAACGCGTTTTATGAAACGTTGGATGATGGGACCGTGTTGCGGTACGAACTGGCCGCACATGGTCGGCTTTTTCAGCTCGAAGATTTAAGCGAAGTTGATCCTGATGAGGTGCCCGGTTCGGCAGTGGCTTCGGCTTGATGTAGCTACTTTCCGCTGCTTATCTTTTCAAACAGTTCTGTCGCCCTTTTCTGCCCTTCTGCTAATTGGTCGGGCGTGAGTTTACCTGCGAGTTTGTCGCAGAAATGTGCCGCGGTTGGCTTTGCATTATCGCCAGCGACAGCAATGGAAAACCAAACGTACGCTTCCGCGTAATCGTGTGGCACGCCTTGCCCCATGTAGTATTTGACGCCTAGTTCGTGCTGAGCGTCCACATCACCCTGCTCTGCCGCCAAGCGGAACCACTTCACCGCTTCCGCATAGTCCTTTGGCACGCCTTGGCCGTTGTTGTACATCAGACCAAGGTTGAACTGAGCGCTCACGTACCCTTGCTCTGCCGCTAAGCGGTACCACTTCGCCGCCTCCGGATAGTCCTGTGGCACGCCTTGGCCTATGTTGTACATAAGACCTAGCCCGTTCTGCCCCTTCGCGTCCCCCTGATCAGCCGCGAAGCGGAACCACTTCACCGCTTCCGAATAGTCCTTTGGCACGCCTTGGCCGTTGTTGTACATCAGACCGAGGTTGAACTGAGCATCCGCTTCGCCACTCTCTGCGGCTTTTATCATCGCAGCAAAGTCGGCGGGATTTACGGCCGATGTAGCCGGCCCTTGAGACGCAGGTGCTGCGGACGCAGGTGCTGCGGACGTAGGTGCTGCGGACGTAGGTGCTGGAGGCGTAGGTGCTGGAGGCGTAGGCTGCCCCTGATCACATCCACAGATCGCAAGAGCAGCAACACAAGCAACAGCAAACTTAAAAAGACTCACGATAGCCCCACCAAGATCAGAGAAAACAACGCCAAGCGACCGTCAATAATTATCGCCGCAGCGTAAAAGCATAACCAAAAACCCCGGCGCTCGGGGCAAAGCGACGGGGCGGGTAGATGAAGAAAACCTGTCACTTACCTGCGGCTAAAAACAAGAGAATCGTTAATGGATTAAACAAGCAGCCAGAGACGATCGCGACCGATAGACACAGGCACCAGCTAGACACACTGTCGTTCCCAGTGGTTGAACCAGCGACGATACCGCAGGGAAGCAAACATGGCAAGGAAAACAGAATTAAAAAATACGCTAGTTGTTCGTACAACTGTGGGTAACCAGCCGAGCGTAAAAAGGAGTACGCTATCAATTGCGACACAAAACCACTGACAGTGCAAGCCACCACAAATCTAGCGCCCCAATCTGAAACGGGGGACGTGGGATCTTTGCCACTCTCGTCAAGTTTAGATGACCGCTCCTCGGATGTGGCTGTTTCGTGCATGGCAAGAGCCTAACAAAACCCTGTCGCTCGGGGCAGAGCGACGGGGCGGGGCTGTACTAGGTAGAGTGCATTTCGCGGCAAAAACCGGACAGGGAAACTTTGATTTTGCCAAAATTCTTTTGGTTGGCCGGCTGTTTCAGCTCGAGGATTTAAGCGAAGTTGACCCCGATGAGGTGCCAGCCGCCTAAGCTCTGCCACCGTCGAGGCTGAAAGATTTGACGTCAAATCTTTGGCGGGGTCGGATGACATTGTCATAAAGTTTTACGCTTGGCAGTTCGAATAGACACCCGACACCAATAGTGTCGGGTAGACCAATCGATCGCATTGCGGTCGGTTTTTCATTGCGGCAATGACGAACTTCATGGCCCACCCCAAAGTCGATTCCCGCAGATCGACTTTTAGTGCCGGTAGCTTTGGTCGCAATTCACTGCAACAATTGTCCACCCGGATTCAGCTGCATCCGCTTCTGGCAACTTTGGCCGCAACTGACTGCTGGCGGAAAAGTACACTCAGTGGACTTTTTATCTTCCACCCATTCCGCCGATCAGCCCCGCCAAGTTAATGTCCTGGGCTGTCACCCCTAAGTTGTTTTTAACAACACGCCGCCGAAATTCAGTTTCGCGATCCCAGCTTTCGCGAATGGCAAACTGCCTTTGTTTAATTTCTTGCCGTTCGGCTTCTGACTCTCCACTAAGACCCCGAATGATGACCCGCTTGCGTTTATTTTTCATGCCTGGAAACTTCATCCTTTGAAGTGTGAAAATATGTTTGACAGTCCAAAGCGTATCGGTAAGTTTGTGTAAATGGCAGATGCAAGTGGGGCTGTATCTGAGATAGAGACAGTCACC
>JAPOKD010000076.1 GCA_029977825.1 Planctomycetota bacterium
GAAGCAGCAGTTTCACTGGAAGTACTGACAGTATCGTTGCAGTGCGATCGCTGGGTGACCTGAGTCACAACTGTAGAGCTGCATTACATGCGGTCTGCATAATTCCGTTTGACCTGACCCATAAAGATCGCCCGTGTGTCACCACGAAATTGTCTGCAGGTTGTTTGCCTGCAGGTTGTTTGGCTGCACGTTGCCTGCTTGTGCTGTGCTGTCGCTTCAGGGCGCAGCTAGAAGTTGACAGCACTCGCATTCCATCACGAAAACTGTTGGAAACGATCTGGAAGAATCTGCTGGAAAAGCTGTCCAGTTCAAGAACCTTGCCATGGGATCATGGGGCTGGTTTTGCATGGGCTGACAAACTTGCACACGCGAGAGCGAAGAATATCGCTCTGTCTCATTTGTCACGACCTATTCGGCAATGCTGGTCCAGACTGTGTGTCGCGACTTTGTTGTTTTGTTAGCTCTTGCGACATTTTTGTTTGGTTGGTCATAAGACACGCTGCGAATGGGGCGTGCTGGGGTGCTTGTGGATTCAGTCCAGTCAGACAAGTCCGCTTCGCCACTTGGCAGTGGTGGGGCAGCGGAAGGGAAAGGATTGCTTCGTGGTGGGGGAGAAAACGGATCCGAAACCGCAGGCACAACGGGTTTGCTTTGTTGTCCGTGCTGGATCACGCTTTCGTTTGGGCCATAGGGTGGAGAATAATCAGCAGGAGCCCGGATCGGTTCGGCTACCCCATAGCTTTTCTTAAGCGATACGGGGTCAGGCTGATTCGGCCGAGATATCTGATTTGGGATCATGGCTGTTGAATCAGCGGGGCGTTGTAGCCTCCATTGTGCGGAGTCCTTTTTTTCCGATGACTCGGAGTCTTCACTTGGTGATGAGTTGTCTGTCTTCGGTGCGTCGGGTGTCGCGGGCTTGTTCAGCGTTGGACGCTGTACGGGAGCCAGGTCATTGGCAGCCGATTCGGCAGGTGCAGTCGGCGGAGCCAAGGTGGGTGGTGGCCCCGTCAGTGGACTCAGGTTTGGAGTGGTGGGCTGTATTCCTGCGGCTCCACTTGGCGGGATCGCTGGAATGGGCATCGCCTGGTAATCACCGGTGCTTGTGGCACCCGCCTGACCTACACCGCTGTAAGGAGCTTGGCCAAAGGTCGTGCTCTGGCTGTAGGTGGGCACCGTGTTGCAAGCGTTCACACCGGGAGGGCAGGGACAGCTTGGTTGGCAGTTATTGACGGGGGCGGTGTTTGTTGCCGGCAATACTGTGGTAAATGGGTTGCGCTGGACTTGTTGTTCGTAGGCGGTGCAAGGTTGTTGCACAGTCACTGTCGTTCCTGTTGCAGGGGTCACTGTCGTCACAGGTCGGTAGTAAGTCACTGGAGCGCGGTAGTACGACGTTGTGTAGCCAGTCCCAAAGAGTTTGTTGCAAAAACGGCTCAGGCAGCCCTCTCGTTTGGGAGCCGGTGGTGTTGCGGCGTAGGGCATTGGAGCAGGCGTCAGGACCGGAGGTGCCGTGATCGGGGGAGCGGTGATCGGGGGGCCTGAGTAAGCAGTGACAATGTTGTTTGTGACGGGGGAAGCGTCTTGCGATAACGAGTAGGACTGCACCTGTGTTGGCGCCATGTAGCTCGCTTGCACTGAGCCACGTGTTGGTTGGCCTGTGTAGACGGAGGGGTTGTCGAAGTACGCGGGACGTTGAGCCTGGTAAGCTCCGTTGGAAATGGCTTGCGTGCTGGTTGTTAAGGGAGCAACACCGTAATAGGGAGTTGCTGCGGGTTGGTAGCTGCCAACCGGTGCCGTGTACGTGACTGCTGGCGCAACCAGACCTGCCGAAGTAACCGTGCCTGCGGTTCCTGCAACATAGGTTGTCCCGCTCGTTGTGTAGGCTTGAGGAACACCGTAAGCAGGAGCCGACACAGCTGTCGGCCATTGCCCGTGAGCGGCATTCGAGAATACCGTTGGCAGGAGCAGAGCTGTCGGAATTAAGAAGTTCAGTAATCGCATCCAAGTGTCCCGTGCTTTGGTGACTGAGCATTTCGTTCGGCCAGGTCGCCGCAAGTCGCGCGGCATACGAATGAAGTGGACGCCTCAACAAGGCTTGGGTCAATCTTTCGTGAGTGAACTTCTGCAGTTTGGAAATCTTTTCGGATGCAGTATCACTGGCTGTATCGGTTGCAACGGATTTCTGTCGCTGCAGGGTGACACGTGGGCAAAGAGTCTGCCTCGTGCTTTGCCAGCAACTCGCCGAGGGGCTTGCCCTCAAGGATTGTGTCATCGTTAAATCCGGACCTCGCGTCTGCGACCGGATATGCCGCGAGTTGGGTGTGCAGTGAAAAGGCTTGTAGGTTTTCTGGTGCTGCTTTTTGGTGCTTCAGCAAGTCGGTCCAGACGCGGCTCGCCCTGAGCCGATCCGGGGTGAACGCCTGATCGGTAAGCGGTGAGGTAAGTGGAATTGGGTCTCAGGCTTGGGGGGGCAGTCGCGTGTCTCATGGTGGAGGTCAGCCGGTGCGAGTCGATGGGTGCAAATGGGTCGCTGCGTGCAAATGAACTGTGCAGTGCGGCTGCCGCCCAACCACTTTCCGTGCCAGATCTCAGTCGTCTCTCAGTCGCCGTGCGCTCGCATGACGGCTTTCTCAGTATCACTTTTTGCGGATTCAGGGCGTTTTCTTAAGCCGCGGCCAGTTCGCGGGCTGCCTGGGACGCCGTAGTTGCTGGGCACAGTGCGCGGATGGGCTCACCGCTGGGTTCGGTGGGAGTTCCCATGGCGTTCGGCACGCAACGCCGCTGCAGGCCGCTGTCAGGCTGACACCCCGCAGCGTGTCCAGCGGCCGTGCGGCGATACGTCGGTTTCCTTAAACCCAATGCTTGCAATGGTTTGTGACTAAAATTTTCCATTCGGCACACGCATTGCTACACAGGGCGGGGAATCGTTGGCGACTGCCACCGATGTACACACAACGTCCAGTTGGACGGATGCCTTCAAACGATCCGTCTGCTGATCCCTATACAGAAATTTCCCCTCTTCGGTTCGCTTGACGCATGTCACAGAGACCCGAAGAAGAACACTGACGAACCACAGGAGAATCACGTCGTGGCAAAGCAAATCGTGTTCGACGACGACGCAAGGGGCCCACTATTGGCCGGCGTCAGCAAATTGGCTCGCGCTGTCCGTAGTACGCTTGGCCCTCGGGGACGCAACGCCGTTCTCGACAAGGGTTGGGGGTCGCCAAAAGTGACCAAGGACGGTGTGACCGTGGCTGAAGATATTGAACTGGATGATCCGTTCGAAAATCTTGGGGCTCAACTCGTCAAAGAGGCTGCCAGCAAGACAAACGATGTTGCCGGAGATGGCACAACGACCGCAACGATTCTGAGCGAGGCGATCTATCGCGAAGGTCTGAAGATGGTCGCTACAGGTGCCGACCCAATGGCTCTATCACGTGGCATCGGCAAGGCGGTTGATGCTGCAACTGCTGAAATTGCCAAGTTGTCGACTCCTGTTAGCGAGAAGAACAAAGGCCAGATTCGCCAAGTTGCGACCATTGCCGGCAATAACGATCCAGGTATCGGTGCGGTGCTTGCCGACGCATTCACCAAGGTTGGCAAAAACGGTGTGATCACTGTGGAAGAAGGCCGATCCAACGAAACTTACGTCGATGTCGTCGAAGGCATGCAGTTCGATCGCGGATTCCTGTCGCCTCATTTTGTCACCAACCAGGACGATGTGAGCGTCGAGTTCGAGGATTGCCACATTTTGTTGTTTGAAGAAAAAATCACAAACAACAAGAAGATGATTCCTCTCCTTGAAGCAATCAGCAAGGCCAAGAAGCCTCTGTTGATCATTGCTGAAGATGTTGAGGGCGAGGCCTTGGCAACTCTGGTTGTCAACAAGATGCGAGGCATCCTCACCGCGTGTGCTGTCAAGGCACCGGGGTACGGGGATCGCAGAAAAGCAATCCTTGGAGACATTGCTGAACTGACCGGTGGAAAAGCGATCTTTAAAGATCTTGGGATCGACCTTGAGAGTGTCCAGATGAAGGATCTTGGCCGAGCCAAGAAGGTCCGGATTACGAGTGAGGCGACGACCATCGTCGGTGGTGCTGGCAAGAAGGCTGCGATCGAGGGACGTGTTGAGCAGATTCGTCGCGAAATCGATCAGACTGACAGCGACTACGACCGGGAAAAGCTGCAGGAACGGCTGGCCAAGTTGGCTGGTGGTGTTGCTCAGATCAATGTCGGTGCGGCAACTGAGACCGAGATGAAGGAGCGAAAAGCACTCATCGACGATGCTCGTGCTGCTACCCAGGCTGCTCTCGAAGAAGGCATTGTGGCCGGCGGTGGAACCACTCTGTTGCGTTGTCGCAAAGCTGTCGAGAAGCTCGAGAAGGCTTCCGAAGGTGACGCGAAACTCGGCATCGGGATCATCCGTAACGTGCTCGACCACCCACTGAAAGCCATCGCAAACAATGCTGGGTTGGATGGCGCTGTTGTTGCGAATCGAGTCGTGCAAATGAAAGGCAAGACCGATGGCTACGACGCAAACGCTGAGAAATATTGTGACCTGCTTGAGGCGGGCATCGTTGACCCGGCCAAGGTCGTTCGTACTTCCTTGACCAATGCAGCAAGTGTTGCGTCTCTGCTACTGACCACCGAGTCGTTGGTTGCAGACATCCCTGTCGAAGAAGAGCCCGAGGGCGGCGATCATCACCATGATCACGGCATGGGCGGCGGCATGGGTGGAATGGACATGGGCGGCATGGGCGGCATGGGTGGCATGGGCGGCATGGGCGGCATGATGTAGTCCACCCTGCTCTCGTCCCAATTCATTACTCCATTAATTCAACAGATAACCAACTAACAACCAGAATAGATAATCATGGCAAAACTTAATCTTCGACCCTTGGACGATCGTGTTGTGGTTCAGCCGAATGAAGCGGAAGAAACCACTGCTGGTGGAATTGTTCTTCCTGATTCGGCAAAGGAAAAGCCGCAGCGTGGCACGATTGTGGCAGTTGGCCCAGGCCGTCTTTTGGACAGCGGAAATCGCGGTGACATGACTGTCACCGTCGGCGACACCGTCATTTACGGCAAGTATGGCGGCAGCGACATCGAGGTTGACGGTCAGGAAATGAAGATTCTTCGCGAGAGTGATATCCTCGCCAAGGTCCTCTAAACCGTCATCGATTTGAACGGTCCGGCCGCTTCAGCGACCGAGCCGCTTCGTTGCAAATAACACACTCCAATTAGGAACACTCTTGTGGCAAAACAACTTCTTTTTGACGATCATGCAAGATCGCGAATGATGATGGGTGTCGACAAGTTGGCTGATGCCGTCGCAGTGACGATGGGCCCAACCGGTCGTAACGTAATCATTGACAAATCTTTCGGTGGACCAACCGTTACCAAAGACGGTGTAACAGTCGCCAAAGAGATCGAATTGGAAGACCGATTCGAGAACATGGGCGCCAAACTTGTCATCGAGGTCGCTCAGAAGACCAGTGACTTGGCTGGTGACGGGACCACGACCGCAACGGTGTTGGCGCGTGCGATCTTCAAAGAAGGTCTGCGAAACATCGTGGCGGGTAGTAACCCTACTGCGATTCGTCGTGGAATCGACAAGGCGGTTGCTGCGGCAACAGAGAAGCTGGTCGAGATGGGCCGTCCGGTCAAGAACAAGCAGGAAGTCGCAAACGTTGGTTCGATCTCGGCCAACAACGATGAGGTGATTGGTTCGCTGCTTGCTGACGCTCTGGAACGCGTTGGAAAAGACGGTGTCATTACCGTTGAGGAAGGCAAGAGTCGTGACACCGAAGTCAACTACGTAGACGGCATGCAGTTCGATAAGGGCTACATCTCACCATACTTCATCACCGACCCGGGAACGATGGAGGCGGATCTCGAGAACGCTCTTGTGCTGCTGTATGAGAAGAAAATCAGCAACATCCGCGATCTTGTTCCGTTGTTGGAGAAGTCCGCTCAAACTGGCCAGCCACTTCTTATCATTGCCGAAGATGTTGATGCTGAAGCATTGACTTTGTTGGTGGTCAACAAACTGCGTGGAACCCTGAATGTTTGTGCTGTGAAAGCACCCGGATTCGGTGACCGTCGCAAAGCCATGCTTGGTGATATCGCAACACTGATCGGTGGCACTCTGATTAGTGAAGATCTCGGTATCCAGCTCGAGAACGTGACTCTTGAGCAACTTGGCCGTGCCAAGAAGGTTACTGTCGACAAGAGTAACACGACCATCGTCGAAGGCAGTGGCAAGCGTGCTGACATCGACAAGCGTGTCTCCCAGATCCGTGCTCAGATCGAGCAGACCGACAGCGACTACGACAAAGAGAAGTTTCAGGAGCGACTTGCTAAATTGGCAGGTGGTGTTGCTGTGATCAGCGTTGGTGCTGAGACTGAAGCTGAGATGAAGCAGACCAAGGCCCGTTTGGAGGACGCTCTGCATGCGACACGTGCTGCAGTAGAAGAAGGAATTCTTCCGGGTGGCGGTGTTGCACTGGTTCGCTGCCGTGAAGCAGTTGAGGCAGTGAAGTCCAGTCCCGTCAAAGACGAGGACGGCAAGACAATTGTCGCTTCCGCCAAGGGCGACGAAAAGATCGGTGTCGATATCGTGCTTGGTGCTCTGGATGCACCAATGCGTCAGATCGCCGACAACGGCGGGATTGACGGCAGTGTCGTGGTGGATGAAGTCAGCCAGAAGGCGACCAACATCGGCTACAACGCACACACTGGCGATTACGTGGACATGCTCAAATCTGGTGTCATTGATCCGGTGAAGGTCGTGCGAACCGCACTGGCCAATGCCGGCAGCATCGCAGGTCTGTTGCTGACCACCGAAGCTCTTGTGACCAACTTTGAGTCCGAGGACAAAGAGCGACGCCAGGTTGAAGGCGTTGTTTCCTAGGCTGGGAATTTGCAGCCTTGTTGCTTGCTGATCGTCGTGGTGTCTCCCCTGAACTGCACGGCATTCGCGAGCAGCACAGTTCTGCAGGCGAAACTGACGGGTCGCTAGCCATCTGGCTTGCGGCCCGTTTTTTGAAACATTGAAAAGGCAAGAAGATGGCCGAGAAAGTCTGCTACTACGAAGTGCTTCGTATCGAGCGGTCTGCATCAAAAGTGGAAATTGACCGGGCTTATCGTAAACTTGCGATCAAGTATCATCCGGATAGTAATCGGGATGATGAAAGCGCTGTTGAGAAATTCAAGGAAGCCACCGAGGCTTATGAAGTACTCAGCGATGCAGAGAAGCGTCAGCGCTATGATCAGCACGGGCACGCCGGGGTCGATGGTGTGCACCAGTTCAACGACGTCGAAGATATTTTCGATGCGTTCGGAGACCTGTTTGGCGGGGGCATGTTCGGTGACTTGTTTGGCGGTCGGGGAGGTGGACGTCGTCGGCGTTCACGTAAAGGCGCTGACATACGCTGTAATGTCACACTGAGCCTTGAAGAGGCAGCACGAGGGGTCGAGAAAGATATTTCGTTTCGTCGACGGGTGAGCTGTGAATCCTGCGATGGAAGTGGCGCGGAACCGGGGAGTCAACCGACCACCTGCGAGACCTGCGGAGGGCAGGGGCAGGTGATTCAGTCCGCAGGAATCCTGAGGGTACAAACAGCCTGCCCGAACTGTTCAGGATCCGGAAAGCAAATCAGCCAGCCTTGTGGTGATTGCCGTGGAAGCGGCTTGCAGAACAAGAAAGCGGAGCTGAGTGTAAGTATCCCTGCGGGCGTAGACGATGGGATGCGTGTTCGCGTTCCGGGCGAGGGCGAAGGGAGTCCAGATGGTGGACCCGTGGGCGACTGCTATGTGTTCATCACTGTACGCCCGCACGATTTATTCAAACGTGATGGGTCGCATTTGATCCTGCAATTGCCCATTTCCTATAGCCAGGCGGCGCTGGGTGCTGACATTGAAGTTCCCACGTTGGATGGAGCACACGAGCTGAGAGTTGAACCCGGCACGCAGAATGGAGACGTATTCACGCTGCGAGGAAAAGGTGTGGTCGATCCGCGCGCCGGCAGGACCGGTGATTTATTGGTTCAAGTCTTTATCGAAGTTCCCAAGAAAGTGAATGCAGAACAGGAACGATTGCTGCGCGAACTTGCTGAGTTGGATCACGAGTCAGTATTGCCCCACCGGAAATCTTTTCTTGAGAATTTGAAGAACTTTTTTGATCCCGAGACAGATGCGGCAGAGTCATGAGTGAAGAGATGAATGAAGAATTTGATGACATGAACCAGACTGAGTCCACCGATCCTGAAGCACAGGAGCAGGGGGGTGAGTTGTATCCCGAAACCGAGGCCACCGAGGTGGATCAGGACGCTGTGGATCAGGTATTGGAAACTCGCGATGAAGAGATGGAACGGTTGCGGGAAGCCGCTAATTCTGCCGACGGGCGGGTGCTGAAAGCACAGGCGGAAGCAGAGAATTTCCGTAAACGTTTGCGAAAGGATTACGAAGATCAGGTCAAGTACGCTCCTGTTCCTCTCGTGACCGACATTCTGGAAGTCCGTGACAACCTGTTGCGTGGTTTGGATGCTGCAAAAAATTCTGCTGACACCGGCGGGCTGCAGGAAGGTGTCGCGATGGTGGTGAAGCAACTTGATGATTTTCTCACCAAGCATTCAGTGCTCCAGATACCCACCGAGGGTGAGCAGTTTGATCCCAACTTTCACGAAGCAATTTCTCAGATGCCAAGTGATTTGGAGTCAGGGATGGTCGCGCATGTTGCGCAGGTTGGATTCAAAATGCATGATCGTGTTGTGCGGCCCAGTCAGGTGGTCGTGAGTACCGGTCCTGCAGAGTGATCTTGTTCAAGAGTGATCTTCTTCACTCGACTTGGCTCGGTTCCAACCGCAGGCGGTGACCGGGATGCTTCAGGTCATCACCTATGGCTCAGGTTAACACCGGGTCTCCGTTCACGGATCGGGGTGACCAGATCCGTTGACCGCGTGTTTCTCGCTCCGTTGAGTCGTCAGGGCCTCTGAACGACAAACCATAGAATTCCATAATAGTGGCACGTTGCGGCTGAAATCACCGCGACATGCCAGCAAGCGTGAAGATACTTGCGTTTCTTGTCGTTGATCAAGAAAACCACGCCGATCGTGTACATGACCCCGCCAGCGAACATGGCTACCACCAACTCGGTTGGAACGTGGGGTGCCAGCGGAATTGCAGGGAGCCAACCCAGCAGCAGATAAGAGATGGTGCCACTAGAATTCACGCGGTGTTTCCATGCAACTTTCTGTAGAAAGCCGACGGCGGCAGCGATCCAGATTGCCCAGAGCAATGGTGTTCGTGTGACATCAGACGCATAGGCATACGCGATCGGTGTGTAGGTTCCTGAGATCATGGTGTAAATCATTGCCTGATCCCACGCTCTCAACTGATTCAAAAGAGGTTGTCGTCGAATCGTGTGCGAAAGGCATGAGCACAAGAATGTGCCAAATACTGATGCCATGTAAGCCGTGCAAGCAATGGCCATGCCGGCGCTTTTCGGCATGGCATCCTGGATCAGGTACACCGCCATGAGGATGCTTCCGAAGGCAGCAAGGCCATGTGTTAACGCGTTGGCCCACTCCTCACCTTCAAGAAACGGGGGCTCATCGGGTATCGCTGCGGTACTGTCGTGCGAGGTCATGGTTGCGTGGTTGGCGGTGGGCTTGCTGTTGGGCCGAGTTGTGTCGTTCATGGCTTGAGCAAAGCGTGACGACGTAGCCATGCGCGACAAAGTGACTTCCAGGCATCGGTCGGATTCCCAGTGCTGCGACCACCATATCCGTGTCCACCTGATGTGAAAACGTGTAGCTCTGCAGGTACCTTTTTTTCGTTCAGAGCAGCGAAAAGACCAACGCTGCTCAGGCAGGTAACCGGATCATCGGCGGCATGGGCCAGGAACATGGGGGGTGTTTCGGGCGTGACTTTGATGTCTTCAATCAACGTGCTCCCTTGTTCGACAAGCCATGCTGGATAGATCAGGACGGCAAAGTCAGGGATGCAGTTGTTCTCATCGATCTTGTCGTTGGCCTCGTAAGTTCTGGCTGTCGCTGTGGCAACCCTTGCAGATGCATTTCCGCCTGCAGAGAACCCAAGCACACCAATGTTGTCGGCGGTTACACCTGGAATACGGTTGCCGCGAATCAGACTGATGCTCCGCTGCAGATCCTGTACCGCCGGCACCCAGTTTTTAGATTCGGATTGGGTGGGGACTCGGTACTTCAATACGATTGCGGTGAGCCCAAGTGATCGCAACCATGTTGCAATTTCAGTTCCTTCCAGATCCCAGGCAAGGATCGAATAGCCACCCCCTGGAGCGATCAATACGGTTGTGTTGGTGGAAGCAACGTTGGGGCGGAACACGTGTAGTTCCGGTTTGGAAACATTGGTCAAACGCATCAGCCGGCGACCAGCAATTTTGTTGGACTTGTCTGTCGTGGTGTCGACCTCCATCTGGTTGGGTGCGCTCCAGGCGGGGGGCTCGTTGGTCCATACTGGCACGACTGCATCGGCAATGGCAGCAGCCAGTGGCGAGGAATCGATGCCATTCGCGGCAGTTTCCTGTGCTGCTATATCCGAAAAATCACAAAGCACGAACATGCTCGTGGCAGTGGTCAGGATTCGCAGTATCTGCTGTGTCATACGATTTGAGTGCATGGGGGTACCGAGGGAATGACCGCTGCGTAATGAAAGCAACACATCCGAGGGGGCATTGTCGCCGCGAATGGGCTTGTTCGACACCCCACCTGATGAAATTGGGATATCCTGTATTGGTGATCAAGCCTCGGTTGTGTTGGGGGTGGCATGAGCAGTGCGAAGCATGTGATGCGCATATGGTGCGAGCGACTGGACTCGTATTTTTTTTCCGGTATTACTGGTTCCGATGCACCGGGAATAACGGTGACGGGAATCACCTCGCCCGAAAGAACCGTTCCTGGCATTTTTGAGGACTCTGGCTCGCTGGCAACCGAGTCCTCACCAGGTCGCTTTAACATTCGATTGGACAGTGAGTCGACGAGATTAATGTTGCGGTCGGCATGCTCGTTCACGGTTTTGGTCAGCAGTCGGTTGGGGCATGATCCACACCGCCATTGGGAGTTCGGGAAGTTCCTGATGCGAAGTGCGCGCCAAGCTCGTTGCCAAGGAACCGTGTTGTTGATCGCCGATGGGTCAGCAGTAGAACCGTGGGCGCGTCGTGCAGCGCAATTGACCAAGGCAAACCTGTTGCGAGTCGGTTTCGGAAATAGTGCTCATCAGGTGGGGCCAAACGTGTGGGTCAGGATTCCGGACGGCAAAAAGATCACCTGCGATGAAGCCATTATCGCGATGGCGAATCGTATTGATGCTCTTCATGTGAGACGTGGCGGACGCATTGAGGCCTGTCTGAAGAGACGGATCGATTCAAACTCTCATGGCTCTCTATTTCGATGCAACGTAAATGTTGCAGTAACTCCGAAACCTACTTCGGCTGCATCATATCTCGTCAAGGCTGGAGCCATTGGCTGGCCTTTACCGGAGTTGCAGGATGGAGGTGATTCTGTGGCCGGCGTCCGGCAGCCTTGTGATCCACATCGGCATGAGGCAGTGGGCAAGCGTGTTTTTGTTACATCCCAGCATCTTGGATTGTGTACCACGCGTGACTGGCTTCATGAAAATGAATCGGGGCAGTGGTTGGTGCATTGCACCCGGGCGAGCAAAGGACCATGGCCTGGTGAGACAGTGACGGCATATCGAGACGCCATCTTGACTGGTGATCGTCGGGTTGCCAGTCGCACACCCTTGGATTCACTCTGCCGGATCATACAGTCAGGTGAGATTCTGGCATCAGCACTTGTCAGTTGCAGACGCTATCCCGTGGTTTGCTTGTCTGCTGTCCCGCTTTTGCAATTGTTGCGGCAGCGGTGCTTTCGACCTCATGTGCAGAGGTGGGACTATGAGCCGTACGGTGTTGCGGTCAGGAGGCGTGCGATCCATCAGTTCGGTGGAAGGTCGGTGATTTATGGTGAGCCAGTTGAGGCGAAGAAGTTACCCGCTTGCGAACGATTTCGATATCAGGCGAAGGGAAAAACCAATGACTGGAGGAAGGAGAAGGAGTGGAGGCTTGCTTGTAGTCTGTCGCTGACATCACTGAATCCTTGTGACGTAAGGATTTTTGCACTCGATTCCGCTCTGGCGAGGTCGCGATTGGTGAATCTTCCTTGGAAAGTGACAATTCTTCAGCATGTGTCGAAGCGAACCCTCAAGAAGATCGGGAATGATGCCCTGTCAGAAATCTGGAAAGCGGTATAATCAAGGGACAGCACGCAGTCGTGAGTCGCGGCGGGTGTCGTTTTGGCTTGGAACTCAGTTGATGAGTGCAGTTGAGCGAGTGCCTGAAGGCGTTGAAACCTGAGACCATATACCTGAGACGTTGAGTACCAGGAGACCTGATAAGTTGAGTATTGATAAAGCGGGTAAGTCGAGCACGGATAATCTGGTCACGCTTTGCGAAAGTCCTTCGGCGATTCACGAATTGTCTCACTATAAAACCCTGGAGCCCAATGAGCTTCGGCAGCGGATTGCTGCGGTTCGAGAGCAGTTGGGGGATTCGCTTCTTATTCTTGGGCATCACTATCAGCAAGACGATGTTATTGAGCACTCGGATCTGCGGGGTGACAGCTACAAGCTGAGTCAGATGGCAGCGGAAAGCGAGTCGTGTCAGACGATCGTTTTTTGTGGCGTCCATTTCATGGCCGAAACTGCTGACATCCTCGCTAATCATCCGGACAAGGTGCAGCAACGTCAGGGGCGGCGGGTGAACGTGGTCCTGCCGGACATGGCGGCGGGCTGCAGCATGGCTGATATGGCGGCTATCGCCCAAGTTGAGGAAGCTTGGGAAGACATGTCAGACGTGATTGATACGGAACATGTGATTCCGGTTACGTATATCAACAGCGCTGCAAGCTTGAAAGCGTTCTGTGGCCGCCACGGTGGTATTGTCTGCACCAGCAGTAACGCCAAGGCAGTCATCGAGTGGGCCTTTGAACGAGGCCAGCGGGTTTTCTTCTTCCCTGATCAACACCTTGGACGTAACACCGCATTGGAGATGGGCATCGAAGAGTCGCAGATGCCTGTCTGGGACCCGTACGCGATTGATTTGGGTGGTAACACGGAAGAAGCGATTGAGAAAAGTCGTGTCATTTTATGGAAGGGCCACTGCAGCGTGCATCAAATGTTCCGACCCGAGCATGTCGAAGGGTTTCGTGAACAACATCCCGGAATCAAAATCCTTGTTCATCCAGAGTGTCCACGTTCCGTCAACGACTTGGCTGACGTGTCCGGAAGTACCGGGAAAATCATCGACACCGTTCAAAACAGCCCGGCTGGAACCAAATGGGCAATTGGGACCGAACTGCATCTTGTCAATCGATTGAAGGCTGAGCATCCCGAACAGGAGATTCATTTCTTGAGTCCGGTTGTTTGCATGTGTGCCACCATGTATCGCATTGATCTGCCGCATCTGTGTTGGACGCTCGAGAACCTCAGAGATGGTGCGACTGTCAACCAGATCAAAGTGGATGAAGAAACGAGCAAGTGGAGTCTGATCGCGTTGGAA
>JAPOKD010000884.1 GCA_029977825.1 Planctomycetota bacterium
GGCAGACATCATCTCAGAACTGGAATCTACACCGTTATTCAGGATCACATGCATCACATGCATCTGCTCAAGAATGAAGTCACCATCGCGGAGATCCTGCAAGCTAACGGCTATGAGACAGTTCATCTGGGGAAGTGGCATGTAGGAACGCCGTTTCGAGGTTGGAAGAAACCATGGATTGATGAACACGGATTCGACCATTGGTTTGCCACTGATCTCAATGCTGCACCCTCACACCGTGATCCAAAAAATTTCTGGAGAAACCGCGAACGGGTCGGAGAACTCGAAGGCTTTGCCTGCCACTTGGTGGTCGATGAAGCGATCCAATGGCTGGATACAAAACACGTTGCAGAAAAACCTTTTTTTCTGAACATCTGGTTTCACGAACCGCATGCTCCACTTGCCGCACCCGACGACATCGTTTCCCAGTACGGGGATCTGACCGACCAAGCTGCACTTTATTCGGCAACGATCGACAACACGGATCGCGCGATTGCGCGACTGGTAACAAAACTGGAACAAATCGGCTCCCTCGATGATACGATCATCATCTACACCTCTGATCATGGTAGCTATCGCCACGAAAGAAATGGTGATCTTCGCAGCGGCAAAGGTTCGCTGTTTGAAGGGGGGATTCGCACCCCGGGTATCATCTACTGGCCTAATGGTATCAAAGGTGGCCGCACCGAAAGCACACCCGCCGGGGCCGTTGATGTCCTGCCTACCATCTGTGGCTTGGCAGGTATCGAGCAACCGAAGAACGTGCCACTGGATGGAACCGACTTGTCGCCGCTGTTGAAACAGGATGTGAAGCAGTTTGAGCGTCAGCAACCACTGACATGGCATTCACCCACCAGCCAACCCGTGCTTGCGATTCGTGATGGCAATTACTCGCTGGTCGGCTGGCGGAACAAAGAATACCCCAAGGATCAAACCGCAATCCAAGACGTCATGAATCAGATGAAACTGATTCTCGAAAAACATCATGGTCGCGAATTGACCCGCGATGAGCTTTGGCACAAGTGTTACAACAGTCCCTTGAAATCACCTGCCTGGAACCAACTTCGCAGTAAATTTGTCACGTTGAATACCTTTCAGGAAGCGTGGATCCCCATGATCAAGTCTGGTTACGGAGGAATCACGCGGTTTGAACTTTATGACCTGTCGGTTGACCCGGGTCAGACAAAGAACCTTGCAAAGCAATTGCCCGGAATCGCAAAACGACTAGAACAAACCGCTCTTGCAATTCATGCTGATGTGCTCGCAGATGCTCCAACATGGGGTCCTCAGGTGAACCCTGAAAATCTACCGCCAACAGCAATGAAGGCACGCACTGAAAAAGAAATGAAGGTCCACAGGCTGGCAACGGAAAAACGCTCCCCGTTTGATGCATTTGCCTACGTCAATCGCATTCCACTGGAACGCGAAAGCGATGAAACAACCGATGACTTGAGCGGACGTATTCTCGGCCGATTGGCCAATCAGGAAGGTAGAGTTCTGGTAAAACTGCCACCAGGCATGAACCGTGATGCTTACAAGGGGTTCAAGATTGCCCTCGATAGCGCCCAAGCCTCGCATGCAGGTAATTGTTTCTCCTGTCATCAGCTTCCCAATTGCTCACTCAAGACGACGAAACCGGTCACACCTTCCCTCCGAAATACTTTCTATTCAATCAAGCAACTACGACAAGCCATGAAGACCGACCCACATCGCGATCTCCAACTTGACGAGGGCGACCTCAACCGATTGCTGGCTTTACTGAAAACACTCACAGACGTTCCTGATAAAGACTTCCGGAACTTGATCCTCAACGCTACCGTCCTCGACACTTCTGGAGACTTGGAATGAATCTTACTAGCGGCGCAACACGTCAGAAGATTTTTCGCCACTTCCAAATGGGCCTCCAACTTGGGCCAACCACTTACATTGCATTGATGTTACTTGTGAGTGCTGTCAGCATGGTAACTGAGTCGAGCGGTGACGAGTCGGGACAAAAGTCAATTGCAGGTCGTGTTGTGAACTCTGCTGGCGGCGGAGTTGAGGGTGTGATGGTTTCAGCAGTCGACGATGAACAACGCAAATGGATATCCGTGTTCACGAACTCAGATGGTTCGTTTTCCATTCCCAACCTGCGGAACGTTGATTACAGAGTTCGAGCCCGTCTGATGGGGTTAGGTGATGAGTGGGTCAGTGGTATTGCAGCGGGCACCAATGATCTGATGATTTCAACTCACCCTGCAGTTGGCGCTGAATTGGAAGCTCAACGTCCTGCCAGTAGTGCTTTCAACATGCTGAAGTTTGACAACCCCCGGGACAAAATGAACTTCAAAATGTTCTGCTCCTATTGTCATCAGGTAGGAACACTGGGGTTTCGAACTCCCGAAGAACCGGTTGACTGGGAAACCATGCTTCGCCGCATGGATGGTTTTGGCGGACTCTATCCGCACACGCAGGACACCATCATTCAACGACTGATGGAAACCTACAAAGACGATGCTGTCGAAAAGTGGCCTACCTTCGTTCCACCCCCGGCACCGACTGGACTGGCTGCGGCGGCCACAATCACGATGTGGGAAATGGACAAGCCGCTGCAAGGTTCATTTCACGATTTGGAAATCGGCCGGGATGGAAACGTGTACGCAGTCAACATCAGCAAGGGACGCATGATCGCCTTGAATCCTCAAACCGGTGAACAGACAGCGATCAAGTTTCCACGTGGCGCATATGCTCCACACTCCATCGAGACCGCTAATGATGGCAGCCTCTGGGTAACGATGTGCGCGAGTGGCCACATGGCTCGATACGACATCGAAACCAGGGAATTTGGGGTCTACAGTAGCGCAGAGGCACCAAAAAAACGTGGCAACTATCCGCAC
>JAPOKD010000955.1 GCA_029977825.1 Planctomycetota bacterium
AAAAAGAACGGAAAACCCTGATCAAAATGATCGAACGTCTTGATCTGGAAATTGGCCGTGTGCTCAACGCTCTCGACAAGCAGGGAATCGCAGAAAACACGCTCGTGATCCTGACCAGCGACAACGGCGGCGATCCAGGCACAGCCAGAAACCTGCCATTGGCTGGAGCAAAACAGATGTTACTGGAAGGTGGCATCCGTGTGCCGCTGATCCTGCGTTGGCCCGCTGTATTTCCAGCCGGCCAGACGTTCACAACTCCAATCACCGCAATGGATCTGACTGCAACCGTTGCTGCTGCAGGACATGCCACCCCGGGGCCTGAAAATCCGTTTGACGGCGTGGACTTGCGTCCAGCGTTAACCGGCAAAGCAGAGTTGGACTCTGAGCGACCTCTCTACTTTCGACGGCGCACGGTCTCCCTGAGCAAGAATCAAAATGTCATTCGTCAAGCGGCCATCCGGATGGGAAAATGGAAATACCTTCGCACACACAACACCCGCGACAACACAAAATACAAGGAAGCTCTTTACAATCTTGATGACGACATTGGCGAAGAAATGGATCTGGCAACATCAGATCCTGACCAGCTTCACGCGATGAGTTCCATGATGCAGAAGTGGGAGTCTGAAATGGGAAAAACCGCAATCCCATTCGCTCCCAGCCGGCACAAAAAGAAACCAAAAGACAAACCCACCACGCCATTGACCCTACAACGCTAAGAAAGACGGTTCACCGTTCTGCTGCCTGGCCAACCGATGAACCTCTGCTTGACCAGTTTTCTTCCCACTCTAATATCGACCTTACCACCAGACCTCTCCCTTGACTCCACTACCATCCATGACCAGATCGATCAATCTATTTGTACCGGCAATCTTGACACTTGCTTTCATGGTGCCTGCGGATGCCCAGAAAACCCAAACGCTTTTCAACGGCAAGGACCTGTCGGGCTGGTCAGGCAACACAGACCTTTGGTCCGTTAAAAACGGTGCCATTTTTGGGCAGACCACAAAAGACAAGCCGACCAAGGGCAACACATTCCTGATCTGGCAGGGCGGCAAGGTACGAAACTTTATCTTCAAGACGAAAGTACGTTTTTCTGGCAACAATTCAGGAGTCCAGTACCGCAGCGAATACGTGGGAGACCCCAGCGATTTTGTCGTCAAAGGTTACCAGGCCGATCTGCACCCCAAGCCGGAATTCTTTGGCATGCTGTATGCCGAGAAGTGGCGTGGCATCGTGGCCAAACGATTTCAACGCGTTGTCGTCGGAGCCGACGGCAAGCCAAAGGTGGTGGGTGAAGTTGGCGACAAGGAACAAAAGCTGACTGACAACGAGTGGAATGAATTGACCATCATCGCAGTCGGGAATCGGCAGATTCATCAGGTCAACGGTGTTACGACCATGGACCTGACCGACAATCATCCCGATGCCAAACGCGAAGGCATCCTTGCCCTGCAACTTCACGCAGGAGCGCCGATGACCGTGGAATTCAAGGACATGCAACTCACACCACTGAAAGGCAAAGCGGCGAAAGCGGCAATCAATGCTGCAATCAAGAAGGAAAGTAAAGCAGCAGCGCCAGAAAAACCTGCATCCGAAAAATCAGGACTCTCCAAAGCAGAGGGTGCGATCAAGTTGCCAGAGGGTTTCAGCGTTGAAAAACTTTACGAGGTTCCCAAGAACCAACAGGGATCGTGGGTTGCCATGTGCTTCGATGACAAAGGCAGAATGATTGTTGGTGACCAGTACGGCGGGCTCTATCGTTTTGCGGTTCCCAAGCCCGGCGAGAAGCTGGATATCAAAGACATTGAGCCACTCACTTATGCTCCATCGGCTCGAGGTGATGGCGAATCCAGACCCAACGACAAGTCCCTGTTGCAGATTGGGGGTGCCCATGGCTTGCTGTATGCCTTCGACAGTCTCTACGTGGTTGTCAATGAGCGGACGGGAGTCAACGATAACCAGGGTGTCTTCCGGCTGACCGACACGGACGGCGACGACCAGTTCGACAAAATGGAACACATCCTTGCGTTGAGTGCACGTGGCGAACATGGCCCACACTCACTACTTCTGACACCGGACAAAAAACATCTTTACCTTGTGGCAGGCAATTCAACCCCTCTTCCCGAATATGATCACTCTCGCGTGCCCGAGCTGTGGCAGGAAGATCAACTGTACCCATCGATCCAACACTTCATGAAAGGGATCACGGCACCACGGGGTCACATTGGCCGGATGGACCCGGACGGCAAGAACTATGAAATCATCGCGACTGGATTTCGCAACCAGTTTGACGCTGCACTGAATCAGGATGGGGAACTATTCACCTAC
>JAPOKD010000639.1 GCA_029977825.1 Planctomycetota bacterium
AGGTTTTTACGAATAGAGACGGATTCGAGATCGACACTTTTTTCAGCGGCCTGGCCATTCGCTTGTTGGAAATTTGCCTCCTTGTCAGCTTGTGCAGCACCGCCCATGGGCGGTGCCTCGGCTAAAGCCTTGCTCATTGGGGCGGCGCTATTCATTGCAGCAGCAGGTGCATCCATAGCATCCATGATCGCTCCTTCATCGGTCGGAATGCCGCCTCCACCTCGGGAGCGAAACATTCTCCGGCCGATCGGTCGCAGGGTGAGGCTCTGTTTGATGCGTGATGGCCAGTGACGGTAAGTCAAACTTGCATCGCGGTACGAACTCCTCCACGAGCGCACTAAGGCTTGAAGATTTTTCTGTTGATTTTGGAAGTAGGTTCGTGAGTAAAGTGTGTCACGGCGAAATCCGTTGATCGCTGACGGCCATGAGTGCGGTCTGTAGGCATCGAGTGAAGCGTCATACATGGTAGCCACCAGTTCAGCCACACGCTTCTCGGCATCCACCCCTGTAATGACTGCTGTCCAGGTTTCCTGTGCACCTGGTTCTAGTTTCGACACCATGTGTTCCCATTTCACCAACAGCTGTTTGTTCGTCCATGGGACATCGACAAATTGTGTATTCACATAGGATCGGTTTTCCCTCACCATGGTGGTGCGGACGTGGAAACCGCCTCGCATCGATGCATCAACCTGTTGCTTGATGATCTTCTGAGTTCTTTTTGGCTTCGTCCAGTAATTCTGCAGAAGCTTTCCATTGTGAATCACTTCGACATAGGCAAGACCACTGTTGTAACCCGTACCCCACAACGCCTGATATTCGTTGCCAGGCTCGATTGTTTGTGTGGGGGCAGCAAACAGATTCGGAACCTTGAGGTTCAACTTTTTTGCCTTCGGATCGAGAACCTGTAGTGGCAACTCGGCCGTAACAGGAGCACCAAAACGATCCTGCGTTCTCAGTTTCACGCGGTACATGCCTGCGTCGAGTTGCGTGTTCAATTGAGCGGTACCATCAGCAGCAGTCGTGAAAATAATTGTTTCCAGCTTCTCACCTACTGGCCACGAATCAGGATTCGAAGCATCCGGCTTGGGCTCACTCATGGGGCGGTAATAATAACGACCCGACAAAGATGCTCGAGCCACTTTCTTTGGCTGTACAACCTGATAGACATCAAGACTTCCCTTTGCAGACTGGGGCGTACCATTCAGGGTGGTTGTTTTGACAGTAAGTTGGACCCGATCGCTGGTGGTCAACCATTGAGGTGCGGTGATGGAGGCGGTCAAAGCGGTGTAACCCACATTGACGCTGGTGCTTCCGGAACGAGTTTCGCCAGTCGTGTCTGTCACATCAGCATAGACTGTATAGTTGAATGTCGGTTCTGACTCTTTCGGAACTTGCAGGTCCGGGGTTGCCTTGAAGGTGAGCTTGAATGTGCCATTGGAACTCGTGTTTGACGTTCCATGTGCAATTTCCTGGCTGCCACCCTGTTGCGGTGGCATCCACCAGCAACGGCTGAACCACCAGACCGGATAACGAACATTCCGAACGACCCGCCACGTAACTTTTGCATTGTTGATTGCGGCGCCGGTGTATGCAGTTGCATTGCCTTTGATTTCCACCTTGGCATTCAGCTTTGCCGCTATCTCAGGAGCATCAAGTTTGACTTGGAATTTCGGGCGTTTGTATTCTTCAACACTGACCGAAGTAGCTCCTGACGGTCCATTTTCAATTCGCAAAGTCATGTTGCCCATGAGTCGATCACGGGGCGCGGTCACGCTTCCATTGAAACTGCCGTAGTCATTGGTTCGATGTTTTTGACGCTCAATCAGTTTTCCATTGCGGTCCGTGAACAAAAGAGTAACATCGCGATTTCCGATGCTGTGGTAGTCGTTGGTATCGGTATTGAAGGACATGCAGACGCCCTTGTACTGGACAGTCTGGCCGGGACGATAAATCGACCTGTCCGTGAACATCATCGTCCGCTCATTCTGCTTGCTCCGTCGGTTCAGGTAAGAGCTGACACCATTTGTTGCTGCGAGGGATTGATCTTCGTGCTGTGCTAACAGCATGATCTGCTGACGATCAGGCACTGTCATCTTGAATAAGCCATTTGCGTCAGTTGTGGCATCAGGCAACGGCACATACGTGTTGCGATCTCTCCGCCATGCTTTGATGGTGGCCTCGCCAATGGGCTTACCAGATTCAGCTTCTAGTACAAATCCATCGATATAACCTCTGTTTGAGCTGACGCGGGTAACAAGAGCCAGATTGCTTTCCCATACCTCACAGAAGGAAATTTGGTTGTCAGTATTACTGAATTCCCTGTTGCCGCTCGCAATCAGGTAGTAAGAACCACCGGCGATGTCCTCGGGCGCGCTGATTTTCTCGACACGTTCCTTATAGTCTGTGGTTGCGGGTAAATCAGCAGACCAGGCAAGAACCGGTTTGGTAGAAAGCAGTGATTCCCTTGATTTGGCATCGAGTTGTTCAGGGCTCCAGCGTGCTGACTTGATGTAGTCATCAAAGCGGTAGGGTATGAGACGGAAATGTATCTTGGTGATGTTTCGGTAATAGACATCAATGGTGGGTCGTGGATTGTTCCAGACTCTTTCTGTGGTAACTCGAGCTTCTTTTGCTTCGATGGTTTGAATCAAGTTGTAGCATCGTCGTCCGCCTACTGATTCAGGGAAGCGATTCTGTCCGGTACTTGCAACCTCATGTGCTTTCACAGCGTCACCGCTGCCTTGGTTGTAGATGGCTGTGGCTAAATCGTTTAATGCACGGGACGAGATAACACTGCCGGTGTTTTCATCTGCAAAGCGGACCAAAGCAGCTTTGTAGCGCTCGGTTTTTTCTTCACCAAACGCTTTGTTATGACCAAAACGCAATCTTGCCAGATCATTATCGAGGAAGGCAGATTGATCGGTATCTGCTTCATGAAATGCCATTAATTGCTGATAGAGTTTGATCGCATTGAGGGTGAGTGACGATTCGTCACCAGTTTTGGGTTGCCATTTGATGAAGTCTTCAGCTGAGCCAAAGATGGGACTGTCAGCTGACAGATCAAAGGCGTCTTGCTGGCGATTTCCTGCCTGTGCTCCAGAGGAATAAAACTCAATCGCGTTGTGTGCAAGGAAATCGAACAAGGTGGGACGGTAAGTATCGGGCGCGTTACCCTTTTCAAGGAGTTCATCGTAGCTGGCAATCGGGATTGCCTTGAGCTTGTCAGGTTGGGCGAGCGCCTTTTTAAATTGTCTGTCTATCTCGGACAGGATTTGGGTCAGATCCCATGTGGTGATATCCTCACCCGGCGGAGCATTCATTTGTGTGCGGTTCATAAAACGCCACTGATTCTGCTGGAAGTAGTCCCAGAACCAGTTCGCCAGGATGGCATCCATTGCTGGTTGCATTTCAGCGGGGGCTTTCGCAATCGCCTCACGCATCCGAGTGATCTTTTCTTCGGCCTTTCCCCCCTGAATATCGCCTTCGAGTGAAATTTTCATCGCGATGGCTTTGATCGCCTCGTCGTAATGATTATCCCTGGTGGCTTTCTCAATGATGGGGTCCAGTTTTTCGATGGCCGTTTTAGGCAAGCCTTTATTTATCGCGTCCTGAACCTGTTTCCAGTCAGCCTCGTTAGGAGATGCAGCTAACAGGATTGAAATGCCGATGAGCAGGGCTACGGCTGTGAGGGCTTGTCTTGAGCGAGTCACGTTCAAAAACCTTTGAAGAAAAGCTGGAAAGTTCGGGGCAACCGCATATTTTGGGGAGTTCTAATCTACGTCTTGTGTCACCAAGAAGAGCAAATTGTATGACCGGACTGGTGTATTAAGAACTGCAAAAGACGGGCTTTGGGAGGGTGTTGAGTGCTCACAGCACGTGATTCATCCACACCAACCCCTTTACGACGACTGCACGCGGGGATTTGTTAGTAAAAAAGTCCCCGGCTTGCACATTTTGGCTTCGATTCAGATA
>JAPOKD010000798.1 GCA_029977825.1 Planctomycetota bacterium
ACAGTGTGCCTTCCGACGCAAGTTGGTCCAGGCGTGGTGTTTTGTTTTGCACACTTCCATAGCAGTTCAAGTCTCCGTAGCCTTGGTCGTCGGTAAAGATGATCAAGATGTTCGGTTTTTCAGCGGCAGTTGCTGTTGCAGTCAAGAAGACTAAGGTCAGCAGAATTCTCAACATCATCACGCAAGTCAATGATGGTTCGCTGGCCGTGATACGGGTGACTGACTGAAATTTGATTTGTCTTTTCATGTAGACACGCATGTACTGGATTCGTGTAATTCGTCATCAATGTGCCGGTTCCTGGACACGATTGTAATCGTGAACTTGTGGCGTGAATTCTGTTCGTGATTCGAGAATCTTTTTTCTTTGAGAAGGCCACGATGGGTTGGCAGTTGCTCTCCAGATTCGTACGCGTTTGATCTCGTGCCATGTGGTGCCCATTGTCAGGGAAACAAGGTTCTTGGACATTGCGATCTGTTTTGCTTTGGCGTACGCAACGTGACTTCCCATTCGGAAAAGCGCTTCGTCACCCACGATTTCCAATATGGCAGTTTGCCAGTGATGGGTTCTTGTCTTGAGCGGCTGTTGATCCAGAATGAGATCTTCAATGATGGTTTTATCTTTCCGCTTTCGAATGTGTTGCAGTAGAAAGCCCTGCTCAATGAAATTGTTGTTCGGGTTTACCCATGCGGAAACAATGTGACCCGTGATGTCTGGTCGATCATCAACAGCGATCCGAAAGCACTGGTGTTGCCGCGGTTCGGCTATTTTCCCAAAGCGAAACGTGACCTCAATGATCAAGTTGCTCGCGTTGATCCCCTGGTACGACGCAACGGGTGTATGACCCATGCCGGGATTCCACGTTGACCGCCAAACGTTCGTTTCTCCAGATCTTTGCCAGCGTCCTGCTGCAGCTCGTAGTTTTACCGACCCGGGGAACTTGACAGCGGTTTTTCCACCGCGTTCACGGGTGCCGTTATCATCCAGAATCAGCGAGCTACGTTTTGCCAAACATGTTTCATGAGGGAGGCTGGCCGACGGTCCAGTTCCCTGTGCATTGGTAGCGTTAGATAGTGCAGCAAAACAATAAGCCAGCAGACAACAGCATTGGGCGAGCCGAACAATCTGGTGAAGAAAAGGTCTCAGGTGTACTGGCATACTGGTTTCCGGGTAAGTGATGCAGGGCGATGCGATACAAATTCCTATTTTGTGTTGCCGCCTGATCCCGGTAGCGAGACGCCCTTTGGCAGAAAAGAAACTACGCGGTCGTTTGAAACGGTTTTGCCGGGTGTGCATCGACCCTGGGTGACCTGTTGATTCAACAGGTTGATCAACGCTGAGACTCGCTCTGGTTCTTGCTGCATCAGGTTCTGCCGTTCGCCGCGATCGGTTTTTAAATTGAAGAGTTGCATGGGTGGCAGACCCTGTTTCTTGGCATCCGGTTCCCGTGGAGCACTCCAGCCACCACTTCCCGCAGCGAGGCAGAGTTTCCAGTCGCCCTCACGGATGGAGAAAGATCCGCCAATGGAATGGCTGATCAGGTTGCTCCTTCCAGTGTCCTTTCCCTTGAAAGCTGGCATGAGACTGAAGGAGTCCTCACCACCTCGATCTACAGAATCTTGATTCGTGAGTTCTCGCATCGTGGCATAGAGATCTGTCAGGCAAGCGAGTGTGTTGGTCGTTTGCCCTGCCTCAATGCCAGCGGGCCAGCGCACAATGAATGGGACGCGGTGGCCCCCTTCGTAGATGTCAGCTTTGTGTCCCCGGTAACCTGCGCTGGGATCATGACCATGTTCTTTCAGAACCTTGAAATTCCCTTGTGGCGAGCAGCCATTGTCGCTTGTGAAAAAAACCATCGTATTGTCATCAATGCCAGCCTCTTTCAACGCTGTTAGTAGTTCACCCATGTGGTGGTCCACTTGCATGACGAAATCTGCATAGGGATTCATGCCGCTTGCATCTTTGAATGGCGGGACAGGAACGATGGGGGTGTGGGGTGCGGGCAATGGTAAGTACAAGAAGAATGGCTTGTCTCCTTTCGAACGGGTCTTGATATGGGCAAGACTCTTTTCAAATAGGTGCGGTAGGACATCATCAATGTTGAAGTCTGGACTGATCGGCCCCTTTCGATACCAGCCGTAGGCGTCCTCCTTACTGGTGACTCCTTCTTCACGTTCTGGGATAGCTGTGATCTTGCCTGTATCAACCCATACGTAAGGTGGCATATCGAGAGATCCACAGTGACCGTAATACCCATCAAAGCCATTGATGTCAGGTCCATTTGTTACAGGTTGAGTGAAGTCGATTTTTTTACCCTTCCCGTTGTCAGCAGGGACTTTGGTCCAATCCCAACCCAGATGCCATTTGCCAATCATCTGAGTGTGGTAGCCAGCATCGCGCATCAGGTGTGCGACGGTGGCACGATCAGCCGGAATCAGATGCTCACTTGTGCCGCTGAGAACTCCCCTCGCCAGACGGGATCGCCAGTTATACCTTCCGGTTAAAACGCCGTATCGGGTTGGCGTACAGACGGAACTGGGCGAATGTGCATCGAGAAACGTAATGCCCTCCTGAGCCATCTTCAGTAAATGAGGTGTTTTGATTTTGCAGTCAGGATTGGTGGGTTGCAAATCGCCTATCCCAAGATCATCTGCCATGACAAAAATGACATTGGGTAGCGGTTGTTCCGCCGCCTGTACCGAGAGTGTGCTGAGACAGAGGATGCCAATAAGTATTCTTGTGATCATGGTCCAGGTTTCTTTTTGTTTCTAAGCGTTTGAAGCCCCCATTATACCAGCAGGTATTCAAATTGCGGAGCAATCACATTGGCTGCTGCTGCGAGGGAGGTGTGATGACCGCGTTTCCCGATTACTTTTCGAGATTCACCTTTCTGACGATTTCATCCAGTTCATTGAGTTTTAAGCGTACGCTGAGGATGTAGGGTGCCTCGTCTTGTATCCAATGGCCATAGGTGGTGACTACGAATGTATCGTCCGGCAACACTTCAACCCCTGGATAGGTAGTGTCGTAACCCTTGGTGTTGTCCTTGAACCGAACTGAGTACTGGCCGTTTTGACAATGGACGATGTCGTCCCATGTACCTACCCACGCGACCCAATCACCTTCAAAAGGGCGGCCATTACGACTGGCAGTTGGTGAGTTGCAGCGAAAACTGATCAGTAATCTGCCGTCTGCGGAATACTTGCCTGTGTGTCGGTCACCTGTCAGGGAAAGCGGTAGTTCTCGCGGTGTTGTCCA
>JAPOKD010000811.1 GCA_029977825.1 Planctomycetota bacterium
CAAGCCAGGATGCGAGTCCAAGACGGTTGTTGGGAGCACCTTCGGGAAGCGGAGCGATCCACTGGGGAACGGCCGATGACACGGCATCACGTTTTTCTGTGTATTGCCCGCGTTCCAGCACATGAGCTTGTCGTGGTTCCTTACGGTCTTCCATCACCAAAGTGGCTGGAATCGATTTTTCAACATCGACCAGTGCTTTCTTCGTGTCTTCGAGCGTCTTGCGCATCTTTGCAAAGGAATCTGCATGCTCAGGGTGAACGTTTTGCAGGTAGTACTCCCTCACCTGGCGATGCTGGTCATCCGTCTGCTTTTCCGGTTCCATATCGAGAATCTTCTGGATCTCGGCTGGAATCGGAGGCGAGGTTACTTTCTTGCGATACTGTTTCCAAAGATTCAGAGAAGCCATTTTTTCGGTCGGAAGCGGTTCCAGTGAAACAACCCCAGCGGCATCCCAGTGCACTGTGCCACCAAATTGAGTGAATGCCCAACCGTTGATTTCTGATTCTGGTTTCAGACCAACTGACGCGGCATCGACTTCCAGTCGTATCCACTTTCCTGTTTCGGGAAGGTCGCCTGCATGAAAGTTTGCTGGCCCCTTTTGCCCTGCGCCGTGTGCTTTGTCTGCACCCCAGTAGGCACGATGATTCCATGAACCGTCATTGAATTGCAGTTGGATGGTTTCCGGAGGATTTTCAGGGTCCAGATAGACATAGGCAAACAGACGACCAGGGATGCCCAGTTTGAGTTTGGGGTTGGCGCCATCAAAAAAATGTTGCGTCAACCCTGTTCCAGTTCGAATGCTCGAGTTCTTTCCGCTGTGAACTGGGTGTTCGGGTGCTGTCACGAATTTCCATTGATAGGAGCCATCACCTTGCGGCCTTGCGCCCGGTGGCAAGGCATCGTCAAACCAGATTGCGTCACCTTGTTTCAGTTCGCCCAGCGTTGCATCAGCCAGTTTGTCCTCATATTTGATGCTGCCAAGTTGCTCCTTGATCCTGCTATTCAGGGCAGTTACTTCCTGTTGGTACTTTGTTTGCAACGCAGTCTGTTCTTCGGTGGGAACTTTGACGACTGGCGGCGGCAGTAGATTGTTTCCGTCCATTGCCCGTTCAGTCAGACTGAAAAAGTAGGAGAACATCTGATAGAACTCCTTTTGCGTCAGAGGATCAAACTTGTGGTCATGACAGGCAGCGCAGCCAGAGGTTAATCCAAGCCAGACAGTGGACGTTGTTTCAACCCGGTCCACCGCGTAGCGAACATAGTATTCGTCGTCGATCGAACCACCTTCACTGGTCGTCACGTTGCAACGGTTGAAACCTGTAGCAATGCGTTGTTGCAGGGTTGGTTCAGGTAGCAGGTCACCAGCAATCTGCTCAACGGTGAATTGATCAAACGGCATGTTGTTCTGGAATGCATCAATCACCCAGTCGCGATAGGGCCAGATGGAACGTTCGTTGTCCAAATGCAGGCCGTGCGTGTCTGCGTAACGGGCAGCGTCAAGCCAGATTCTGGTCATGTGCTCGGCATAGGCTGGTGATTCCATCACGCGGTCAAGCACACGTGCAAATGCGTCGGGTGAGTCATCTGCGAGGAACTGATCGATCTCTGCGATGGTCGGAGGCAGACCCGTCAAGTCAAACGTTGCTCGCCGAATCAAGGTTTCTTTACTGGCCCGCTGTGACGGTGATAAACCGGATTGCTTCAAGCCTTGGTGAATGAAAAGATCGATGGGGTTGTTGTGTTTCCAGTTTCCTGAGGGTTCGGGCAGTGCAGGAGAATTCGGTTTTTCGTATGCCCAATGCACGGACCACTTTGCACCCGCATCGACCCATTGCTTGAGGCGTTCGATATCTGCAGTTGACAGTTTCTTGCCTGTTTCTGGCGGTGGCATGATAAGATCAGAGTCATCGCTGACAATCCGTTTGACAAGTTCGCTCGTCACGGCTGATCCGGGTATCACTGCCGCAGTTCCGGAATCGGCTTCCGCCAATATTCCGTCCCGTTGATCCAAACGCAGGCCTGCTTCGCGAGTCGCCTCGTCGGGTCCATGGCATTGGAAGCAGTTCTCGGATAGCAGTGGCAGAATGTCACGACTGAAGTCGACGTTTGACTGGGGTTCGTCGGCAGCCGAACGCTGACAACTCATGTATCCAGACACGATCAAGAATCCCAGGATCAAAGGACTATTGAGACGTACCGGTTTCCAGCGATGAAGGGGAAAGGAGCTCATCGGTTCCATCAGACGCAGGTGGGAATCGGGCGGAATTACTAACCATAGTGTAGCCGCTCTCTAGCGGTTCATGCCCTACCGTCTCGTTGTTACTGAAGCAAAAAATCACTCCTGTCCGTGGATAGAATGTCGCATCACCGTTCTCAGCTGATTGCAGGCCGCCCAGACAGAGTTGTGAAGTCAGGCAAAACTAGGGATTCCGGTCGGTGCATGGCGTGCGCGGCCCATCAAGTCCTGATTTCGAGACGAGGATTCGGAAGTTGGGAGTCGCGGAAATTCCGGCTGAAAATTGAGCCGGTACTCGGATGTTCAACGCCGCATCGATGTGTTCAGTTCAAACAACGAAACTCGCTTGGTTGCCTAAGCAAGCCAACTTGAAAGATCATGTTCCGCCTGAAGCATCTCGTTTACCCATTGTTTGTCCAGATTGATCGATGCCGCTGGTGAGGCCCACAGCAGTTCTTTCCAGTCTTGTGAGTTGTTGCATTGGATGATGAATTCCGGCCTGATCAAGTGGCTTTCGGAGATTCAGAAAAATTGTAGCTTGCCGCGCATCAGATCTTTCCCAAGTGCATCAAATTGAAGACTCATGGATACTGCCATGTTCACCAGCGTTGCATTGATATCGCAGAGGATTGTGTGGTGTGAACCCAGTGCACCGAGGATTCTCTGTTTGAGTTGCCGATGCCCACTGGGGCGGGCAAGCAGCAAGCAAGAGGTGATTTGATGTTCACAGATAACGCAGTGCTTATTTCCGGACGCAGCAGCTTTCCGTTGAGGCAACGGTGAGTTTAGTTGCGTCCGGCCCGCACCAGATGGGGTGGAGATCAAGTTAATAGCTCATGGACGACCTGACCATGGACATCGGTCAGCCTGAAGTCACGACCCGCGTGGCGATAGGTGAGTCTTTCATGATCCATGCCAAGGAGGTGGAGAATTGTGGCCTGCAGGTCGTGAACATTGACTTCGTTCTCACCTAGTTGATC
>JAPOKD010000957.1 GCA_029977825.1 Planctomycetota bacterium
AATGCGCAACGTATCGAGCCGACTGATTCCCGCATCACGCAAACCAAGATCATCCACCTCAATGTTGGGCTCATCAGCCATGACAACGGCGCTGTCGATGACATTTCGCAACTGCCTCACATTGCCGGGCCAGGCGTACTGTTGCAACTGTTCTCGTGCCGCGTCTGACAGTCCCAGTTTTGACCGACCATGTTGCGCTGAGAAGTGCGCAAGAAAGTGGTGCATCAACAAATCGATGTCACCTTCACGCTCGCGCAAAGGTGGAACAACAAGCTCAAAAACACTGAGGCGATAAAACAGATCTTCTCGAAACTTGCGTTCCCGAACAAACTCTGCGAGGTCGCGGTTAGTCGCCGCAATCACGCGTACGTCAACCAGTACCTCTTCAGTGGCCCCCACGGGCAGAAAAGGGTGACCTTCGAGAATTCGCAACAACTTCGCTTGCCCCTCAAGGGTCAATTCCCCGATCTCATCGAGGAATAGCGTGCCGGTGTGCGATTGCTGGAACCATCCCACATGATCATTATCGGCACCCGTGAACGCTCCTTTGCGGTGTCCGAATAGCTGGCTCTCGATCAATTCACTTGGAATAGCAGCGCAGTTCACCGTCAGCATGGGTCGCTGTGCACGCGGGCTGGAACGATGTACGGCTCGGGCAACCAACTCCTTGCCGGCGCCACTTTCCCCACGGATAAGAACAGAGCCATTTGCGTTGCCGACCCGGCAAATCTTTGCCTTCAGCTTTTTCATCGTCGGACTATTGCCGATCAATTCATCGGTATCAGCATTTCGGTCTGCAATACTTTTCTTCTCAGCCAGTAACGAGTCGTGCTCGAATGCTCTGCCTAGGCCCACCGCCAACAGACGTCCCGCCGCCACAGCCAGCTCAAAGTGCGCCGGTTCGAACGTCGGCTGCTCACGATAAAGATGCAGGACACCCAAGTTGTTCCCGCCATTCTCCAGAGGAACATAAATAACGTCAGACCAAGGTTCCTCTTCGGCCATTCCGGGATTTCCCCGTCGAGCATCTTCGTTGATCCAGATTGCCTCGCAATCTCGCAGCACTCGACGAACCAACCCTTTACTCAGGCTAATTGAGTCAGCGCGTTCTGCTGGGTGCACACGCTGTGGTTTCATCCGGCCATCACCCGTGTCGAATGAGAGCCCAACCACGTCCGAACCTGTGCGATCCTTCAACAATTCAATGACAGTATCGATGATTACATCGGGACTTTCATTTTTCAAAAGGTTCAGGCTGAGTGTGTACAGATCGATCAAATGCCCCGCCGAAGCGACATCCGCGATGGGGTCATCCAGCTCAAGTCGCCAAGTGCCGGTGGTGTGCACCTTTTTGGTTTGCGCCTCGGTGGGACGCCCTTCTTCGGACTCGTCCACATCCGGCTCGACCAATTGCATGTCAGTGCTGCCGACAGTCACCACACTTTTGTCTAGCAGCCGCGCGTGATCCGTCTTCTGACCATTCACATGTGTTCCGTTACTACTGCTTGTGTCGCGGAGATGCCAATTGCCATCCTCAAAGAAAACCACGGCATGGAACCGGGAACTCACCGGATCGGTGAGCATGATGTCACAATTCGACCCGCGTCCGATGTGCAACGGTCGGGCAGGATCCAAGGGAAACTGCTTTCCCTTTTCTGGACCGCTTCGTACTGCCAGGTAAGCCACCATGATTCATTCAGCCCGGGTTTATCAGCTCATACAATTGCTTCGGCGTCAGGGAAAACGTCAGAGTTTCCCTCACCATTCCCGCCAGACGGATAATAGGCCTCAAGAGCACTCGCCCCCTTCTACCGTCCATGAGCCCGTGACGACAGAAGAAAAATTAACGCAAGTCGTTGGATCCGAGAAACTTAAGTACCACCACGAACCCACAGGTGACGGAAGATACAAAACCTCCCACCAACCTGTCTCATTTTAAAACGCCCAAGTCCTTGACGCGATCCCATAAGGTAAATTTTATTGTCAATCTAAGCCTCTGTGCCTCCCCCAACCGGACCAGACGGGCCAAATTGCAATCCGATTGAATCACAGCAGTGGCACCGATCGGCAGTGCCGACCCACATCCACCCTTGATCCGCCAGCAACGCCTCCAAGCACTCCTTTTTCGTTTCTGCTGTGCAACCCGAGTGTTATCCACTTCTCAGGGCAAGTCTCATGGCTAGCCAAACCAGCCCCACAGGACCATCCAGCACCCCCTCCTTCGGGCTGCTTCAATTTCAAGCATCCAACACGTTTTTGTTATCTGGTAAACTGGAGCTCCCGTTTTTGGACTGAATTTCC
>JAPOKD010000538.1 GCA_029977825.1 Planctomycetota bacterium
GCCAAATCGCCCAGGTTCTCGAGCCGCGAGGTATCAAGCTGGGGATTGGTTTTTCCGCGGGGAAAGAATTGGAAGAAGGCAAAGAGTTTGCCTTTGTCCGAAATGTGGAAGGTTTTCTTGCACTCGTAAACTCGGTCGCCGGGGCGAATGTTGGGATGCTGCTTGACACCTGGGATTGGGTTGTCGGTGATGGTTCCATGGATCAGTTGAGCGATATTGGTGCGGACAAGATCGTCGCTGTTCGACTCGGTTCCATTACAGCGGACGTAGAAGCTGGTAGCGCCACATCCTGTGATCGTGTGCTCCCTGAACAGGAAGGTGCCTTAAATCACGTGAATGTGATTAAGCATCTGGCTTCGATCGGCTTCGACGGACCTGTTAGTCCGAGTGCTTCCAGTCAGAGCTACAAGGGACAGACGCGGGAAAGTATTGTCCAACGCGCGCAAGAGGCAGTTGACGGCATTTCAACTGAAGCCGGGCTTCCCGTTGCGAAGTTGCCGATGGAAACAATCGAAGATATTCCTTACGAGCCAAATCCGATTAGCTGAGCTCATTGACGGTGATAGCCCGGGCTGCGAAGAAGCATCGGATGTTTCGTCTGTCGGTTCGAAAGCGATCACACACGAAGAAAAGCGGGAACGACAGAGGGTAACACCTCTGTCGTTTTTTTGTGCCGGGTTGGGATTGAATTGAAGCCACCGCTTGGTTGGGACGTCGCCGAACTGAATGAATGGTTCACTCGCGCGTGGGGCGATTGATCCATGAATGGCTTGTGGCGCGGTAGACAGAGTGCTTGCCGATCTGGTCACTCAACTTGTCTACCACCTGATCGAGCGCTTTCTGGGACGGATCTTCGGCTGTCGCATGAAATAAATCGAGTTGACGTGATCCATCACTGGTGAGATTGCCCGCGCTTACTCCTAACAGACGGATAGGCTGAGGGTGTTTGAGGACAAGTTCGTTCAACACTAGCATCGCTACGCGAAAAACTGATTCGGTCGCCTGGGTTGGTTCGCTGATGGAACGTGTTTGTGCGAAGGTCCGAAAGTCATCGCAGCGGTACTTTACGGTGATAGAGCGTGTATAACGGCCGTTGCGCCTGAGACGCCTTGTGACTTGCTCGCAAAGATAGCTGATGACGGCACGCATCATTTCAGGATCGCTGATGTCTTCTGCGAACGTCCGTTCGTGGCTGATTTGTTTTGCCGTGCGATCTGGTACGACTTTCCGTGGGTCGATTCCGTTTGCAAGTTTCCAAAGGTGGTCACCCCAATTTCCGAATTTCTCGCACATGGCAGCGTGATCATACCTGCGTATGTCACCGATGGTTTTCAGCTGGAGCGAGGCCAGTTTGCGATTTCCCACCTTACCTACGCCCCATAATCGGGTAACAGGAAGCGGATCGAGAAAGGACCGAATCTCACTATCGGCCACTTCCGTGAAACCGTCGGGTTTCTGCAGGTCACTGGCGATTTTGGCAACGAATTTCAGCGGTGCTATGCCCACACTTGCCGTTAAATCGAGTTCGCTTTTGATCGTAGATTTGATCTGCAGACCAATTTCGGTGGCCGATCCAAACAGACGCAGGGTTCCTGAGACATCCAGGAACGCTTCGTCGAGGGATAACGGTTGAACCACGGGGGTATAACGGAGAAAGATCTCGCGTACCTGGCGTCCAACCTTTGCATAGTATTCAAGTCTGCTCTTCACAAACACTGCATCAGGACAAAGTTTTGCGGCCTGCTTTCCTGACATGGCACTGTGGATACCGAAAAGTCGTGCTTCGTAACTCGCTGCTGCAACAACCCCACGCTGGGCACTGCCGCCAACAACTACCGGTTTACCTCGTAGGCTCGGGTTATCGCGTTGTTCGATCGACGCATAAAATGCGTCCATGTCGATGTGCAGAATCATTCGTAGGAAACGGGAGTGACGTGTTTTCACCTGTCGGGGAGGTTCCGCGGCATTTATGACGTTAACCAGCGGTAGATTGCCTCGACGTCTGACAAGTCCGAGTGCACGAGGTGAGCACCGGCCTGTGTTAACGTTTGGCGATCAAAGTTCCCTGTGCAGACGCCTAATACGGTTGCATTGATATCAAGACCGCAGGCGATGTCGGCAGGAGTGTCGCCGATGACTATCGTACCATCGCCGACTTGATGTCCGTGCGCTCCACGCAGAAAGAGGGCAGTGCGTCGGGCTAAATGCCTCCGATCTTCATCGAAATCCCCACCGAAAATCAGATCAAAATGATCCAACAGACCGAAGTGCCGCAGTTTCTGTGTTGCGGTTTCCTTCAAATTTCCGGTCATCACTGCGCAGCGAAGGTCATCACGCTCTCCTAGTCGTCGCAACAACTCCAGAACCCCCGGGAGCACAGCTCCGCCAAGCTCGTTAAGGCTCGCTGGCAGCTTTTTGCGGTAGGCTTCTATGAATCCTGAGTAGTTAGCCTCAGATGGGATGATGGCATTTAGATGCAGGACCTCCTTGATCAACGAATTGTCAGTGCGTCCACCGAACTTGATGTCCAGATTCGGAGTGGCGACACCGAAGTTTTCGCTCAAAACGGCTTCGATCGCACGCGTACCAGTGTCGTTCGTAATGATGAGTGTGCCATCGATGTCAAATAACAGGGTTTTCATGTTTGACGCGGGGTCGATGATGTGTGGTCGGCGGAAATTCGCCGCGATGGTAGAATGAAGCAATCAGCCGCTGAAAATACCCGAGAAATTATAATGAAGAATACCGCTGTCGACCCCGAATCGGCAACCGCCCCAGCGATGACTGCTGGTGTTGACAAGAGCAATGACCGGGTTCAGGAGATGTTCCGACAGATTGCTCCGCGTTATGATGCGATGAACCATCTGCTGTCGATGAATGTCGATCGTTATTGGCGTTCCCGGGCTGTGCGAACGTTGGCTCTGAGGCCGGGAGTTCCGGTTCTGGATACCTGCACCGGGACAGGTGATCTGGCACTTGCCATAGCTAAGCAGGCGCCCGTTGGCGTGGACGTGATCGGCAGTGATTTTTGTAATGCGATGCTGGATGTTGCAAGAAAAAAACCGGTGCCGGAAAGAGAAGAAGGCGCAAAACCTGTTGAGTTTGTCGAGGCCGATTCACAGGCGCTGCCTTTCGACAGTGACCGTTTCCAGTGTGTAACAGTTGCTTTTGGATTGCGTAACGTTGCTGATACGGATCTGGGCCTTCGTGAAATGGTGAGGGTTTGCCAGCCCGGTGGCCAAGTTCTGATTCTTGAATTCTCGCGGCCGACAATGCCCGGACTGAAACAGTCCTACAACTTTTACTTCAAGCATGTGCTGCCGCGATTGGGTCAACTGTTTGCGCGCAATGACAAGTCCGCTTATAGCTATTTGCCGGAGTCTGTTGGTCAGTTTCCGGATGGGCAGGCATTGGCGGACCGTATGGTCGGTGCTGGGATGACTGGGGTTAGTTTCACTCCCCTGACCTTTGGAGTGGCAACGATCTATCTGGGGACGAAGCCGGGCGACGTCAATGGTGCAGCATCGTCATGAACACGCGTGAGCGAATCGTATTGGGGATCACCGGGGCAAGTGGAAGCGTCTTCGCCATCCGACTGCTTCAGGTGCTTGTCAGATCTGGCCTTGAAACTCATCTGGTTATCAGTCCCAGTGGCGTTGCCGTGCTCAAGCAGGAGTGTGGAATCGAGCTTGATCTGGAAGCTCCTGATATCCAGTCGCTTGTTTGTTGCATGCCTGAGTGGTCGCAGGCGAAACCGTTGGTTGACCGCAGCGCCGTTACTGAGGCAGTTGACGCGGGAAGGTTGTGTTATCACAGGCATACCGACTACATGACGCCCATTGCGAGTGGTTCTTTTAGAACCAAAGCAATGGTGGTGTGTCCCTGCAGCGGCAGTACCCTGAGCGGTATTTCAAGAGCCGCCTCCGCAAACCTGGTGCAGCGGGCAGCAGATGTTCATCTGAAAGAGAACAGGAAATTGGTGCTGGTTCCGCGGGAAACGCCTCTCAGTGCGATCCAGCTTGAAAACATGCATCGCCTGGCAGCATCGGGAGCAGTGATTTTGCCGGCAATGCCAGGTTGGTATCATGGGGTGAAGTCTTTGGATTGTCTTGTGGATTTCATTGTCAGCCGGATTTTGGATCAGCTTGAAATTGACAATGCGCTGATGGAACGTTGGGGCGAATGACACGCGGGCTTCTTGCGGCAGGAATGTCGTTCGCAGGTTGAGGGGGTCCGAGGCCCTGGTCTGGAGTACGCACGATACGATCGGTGACTTCGTGACGATCGGTGTGGTGTCTGCTGTCTCTGTTGTCTGCAGCGAGCGGTACATGGACACATTGTTTGTGTTCACCGCCGGACCGTCAGTCTGGCGTTACGGTTTTACCTTGGGATGAACGACCGAGAATTTGATGCGGCCAACCACTATGGCAAGTGTCGAACGCTGAGATGGCTGGCTTGACAGCACTGAGATGGTTAACTGGAACGCTTTGGTATCGTGGAATCAATCTGTGCTAGCCGTTGTAAATGAGGGGAGTCGTTCCCGTATCGTATCGATGCTTTGGCTGGAC
>JAPOKD010000353.1 GCA_029977825.1 Planctomycetota bacterium
CCTGCGAGAGGCCTCGGAAACAAAACAGTGAAACTTCTGGTCCAGAGAGCCGTTGAGCGAGGCGTACCCGTCTGGGACGTGATGCAGGACCGCGCTGCCACCAGCGATCTGACACCCGCCGCGCAGCGAGGCATTGGTGAATTGGCTGCATTGGCGAAAGATGTGCAGCAAAGAGCCACGAACGAGTCGTTGACAGACGCCATGCGGACACTACTGGAACGCACCGCCTACTACGAAGAAATCACACGACTGTATGAAAAACCCGAAGAACGTCAAGCAAGACAGGACTCACTGGAAGAACTCACCAATGCGATCAATGCCTATGAGGAAAACACCAACAAGAAGGAACCAGATCTAACTGGCTTCCTGGCCGAGATCGCGTTATCGGGACGTGAAATGGGGAATGAAAAAGACAAGCTTGCAGCCCAAAATGCAGTCTGGTTATTGACGCTCCATGCCGCCAAAGGACTCGAGTTCCCTGTGGTCTATATGGTGGGCATGGAGGACGGAATCCTGCCTCACAGTCGCAGCGTCAAGTCAGGCGAAGAAGAAGACATCGCGGAGGAACGGCGTCTTTGTTATGTCGGCATCACGCGGGCACAGGAAAACCTGACCATGTCGCTGGCGCTGACACGCCGCAAATGGGGAAAAGCAAGGCCAACCACGCCCAGCCGCTTCCTCTACGAGATCACTGGAAAAGCTGACAACCCGAACAAGTACCGCAAGAAAAAAATCAGGCGTTCAATTCAAACCTGAACGGCTGTTTCCACTGCCTGTTAAATCCAAGGTCCATCGTTTCGGCTGCCAATCGCCACGCTGAAGAGAAACCGACGCAGGTGAAGGACACACGCTGATCGTTGACAGCCTCTACAAAGCTTGCAGCGCAACTCCACCTGTTTTCCTGGCCAACTGCATCAAGTCATCGTTGTTCTCTTCTACAATGAACACATGCAATATGATGCCTTTAAGCTCTTTAGGTTTCACATTGATCCCATGATCACCATCAGTCACGATGATAAGTTCGGGACGTTCAGCATCAATATCATCAACAACACTACGAATTCTCTTGATGCCCTCGCGTAATGCAAGATTGATGTCAGTGTCATCCCCCATGAAGAAATCGTATTCAAGCCGCCGAATTTCATCCTGTGCCTCAGCAACATCCTGGACCATCACCTGCTCGTGCACGTCCGAATCAAAAAAGCTGTACCCCAGTACCGCCTCTCGCCGCATCACCGCACGCAAGCGATTCATCAGGATTGCCAGCAGCTTGTAAATTCTCTCGCCCTGCTGCATGGATTTACTGCGGTCCAGCATCGCATAGAACAGTTGCTTCTTGTCACTACGTTTGATTTTCTCGCGTACCATAAAACTCTTGGTAGCAAGCCGATATCGGAAATACTTTGCAGAGGCGACCTTCACCGCCCAAGCTGCAGGTGCCATGCGTGGCAACTCGTCATAGGACGCCATCATCCTCATACGAGTTTGATCACCATCTGCGGCGGGCAGCATTTTCTTCTCGAAGCGAGGTTGAAACGCTACATATTCATTAGCTACTCTCGAAATACGCAGTAACGCCTCCATACTGGGTTCGGCCAGCAGACGTGATGCGACATTCAATCGTCGAACCGAGAGCGGATGGATCTCTTTTTCCTCCGACGCCTCACGTTTTCCGCCAAAACACTCTGAAAATAACGAGGCAATCCTCCCTCGCGTGTCGATGTTCTCAACGAGTTGAATCGCGGTCACTCCTCGGTCGACAGACATCTGGGAGTGATCAATTTTTTCCGCTGGCTTCAGTTTGCTTTCGTCAGGCAAGCATTCGAGCAACTCGACTTCATCGGACTCAAGCCCACCAACCTCGTGAAGAGCCCAGTTGATCTGTTCAGCGATCTTATCGGCCGGAATACCGACAGCGAGTGAACGCTTGGCAGTTGCAATCACGGCGACATTAGCGATCGCACGATCAATATCAGTGCGCCCATGAATCATGTCAAAGTCGATTCCACCGAGCAGAAGCGACAACCGATAGTACAACTCTGCGTCACGCGTCGACCGCTGCAGATAATCATCAAGGAAGCGTAAGGCTTTCCACATCCGCATCCGATAGGTCAGTCGGGTGCGCCGTTCGATTTCATTTTTGCCGGCAAGCTTTCCTTCATCGACCAGGTGCACTCCGTCCCAGATGATAGGCAAAGGCAAATGCTGCATGCCAATCGCATCCAGTTTCTTGACCACCTCAAGAGAATTGATTTGCTCTCGCCTCTCACTCATTTCCGGATAGGTTACATGAGTATGAAAGCGAACAAAGTCGCGATAGCGCCGGTCAACACGAATTCGTTCCACTGTTTTCACCTTCCCGCTTCGATCTCACTCGCAAGTTCATCGACGCGTGCCTCGGACAACCGTTGCCATTGCTGCAACTTGGGATCCGATACCTGCAAATACTCCAGTTCATGTTTGAGTGCGTCAATGCTGCTCATCAGTTCCAGCATTTCAGCAATCGCGCGATCATTCATTTCCAACCGCGCATCTTCTTCCAGACCACTTGCTTCTTCAAAAATCTTGTTAATGTCCAACATTTTCCCGTGCAAGCGTTCGGTTCGCTCGTCGATATCACTCAACAACACCTCAACGCCACCCTCGAGCAGCGCTGACCTGATCAATCCTTCTACATCCCGCTTGTAAGACTCCATCCCCTGCACGTTTCGAATGGTGAGAATGTCTTCCACAATCATTTTCTTGCGGCCATGCCGCCCGACACTGTTGCCCGCAAGACGCAATCCCCCCAGTGCAATCCGCGGTGACACCTGAAAACCGGTCTCACGATCATCATTCAGATTAGCAATGACATGTGCGTAGATACGGTGCAATTTACGTTTATGCGAACTGGCGTTTGGATTGGCAATCCGAAACAATTCTTCGTAGTCTGCCTGCTCATACGATGGCCAGCGAACTTCCAGTTGCAATGGGAACCGCTCCAGCAAAGCTTTGACGGCATCACTGTCTTTTGCAAACTGCCGTGGATCTTTGTTTGTGCAGGCAATGATCACTTTCGACTTCATCTCCACCGGGTTACTTCCATTCATGAAAGTCCGGCGAGTCAAGACATCCTTCAATGGCAGTAACGCCTGCGACGATGCATCGAGAATTTCTTCCAAGACGACGACTTCGTAGGGCAGAAACGAGCGTTCTGTATCGTATTCGAGACAGATATCCAGCTTCGCAATATTCGGGCCTCCCCACAGTCGGTCTTCGCTCATTCCTTCACCGAACGACTGCAGGAAAATCTGTTCCTCGGAGTAGCCCATGCTTCGCAACGCTGCCATCACCATCTCAGATTTCCCGTGCCCCCCGGGGCCCCACAGCAGCACGTTACATGGCTGGAAAAAGCTATGAGTCAAAACCTGCACAATTTCATCACAATGAATGAAACGTGACTTCAGCGTCTTCGCGGTCAAATCAGGAATGGCAGATCTTGGTGTTTTCAGTGGGCCCTCATCCACACTACTAAAATCTCCACTGCCGAGCTGAATGACAAAGTTTTCGTCATGAGGCAGACGTCTTTCGATTTTCCGAGCCAAGTCGGCTGTGTAGGACTGCATTCCCTGCACAAACCGAATGCTTTGAAATGAATCGGCAACAATGCGATGATCCCCTCGGATCTTTGCACTATTCGAAACAACCTCCAACGCTTGCAGCGCCATTCTGGGAGACATGACAAAAGTCTTTGTTTCGTTGAGGCCAGCGATGACCTCCGCAAGCAGGCGATGTAACTCCCTGCCGCCGCGAGTTGCATCTGGCCTGACCTTCGCAAATAACTCGGCATAATTCTTCTGTTCATAACTGGGCCAACGAACCTCTTTCTGCAGCAGGAACCGCTCCATCAGCGCCTGCACCGCGTCATTCCCATCGCCAAACTCACGAGGATCCTTGTTCGTGCACGCGATGACCACCTTGGCAGACAGTGGAATGCGGTCAGGCCCGTTCATAAAAACGCGCCGCGTCAGAACATCTTTCAACGGTAATAAAGATTGAGCCGGCGCATCAAAAATCTCTTCGAATACAACAGCCTTGAACTGCCGGGAAAGAAAGGACCTGTCGGTATCGTATCGCAGACAAGTATCAAGGGAGGCCATGTCAGGCCCACCCCACAGGCGATCCTCGCTCATGCCTTCCCCGAAGGACTGAATGAAGATTTCATCATCCTTCAGCCCCAGTGATCTGAGAGCCGTCAGAACCATATCGGACTTGCCATGCCCACCAGGGCCCCACAAAAGCAGGTTGCAAGGTTCATAAAAGGCCGCCGAGATCAGATCAGCCACGTCTTGGCTATAGACAAATTTTTTCGCCAAAGCCTCGCGGGCAGTGGGAAGAATCTCTACACGCGGCGTCGGCAACCATGCCCAATCATTGGATTGCATTGACATGCAACTCCTGCAGCAAAGCTCGGGCACCACCGCCTCAAGACAACCCAAAAGCAAAGAAAAGAGAGCCCGTGACCTGTATCATCTCAGGAAATCATTCGGCGGAAAAGCACCGCGCAACGACTCGAGACAAAATCCTGCAGGTGAAAACGATCCGTTAACAGCAGACTCGACTCAGCAGCGAAATGCGGCTGGCGTCCCTGTTCCAGCAAGTCAGCCGTCAAACCAGGTCACAGAACACGGAATCAAAGGCATTGCCAGGTCTGCGACGACGAAGTTCTGTGCCGAGGAAAATGCCAAAGAGTGGTATCGCATGTATCAAGTCAACACACACACCAATGCTGGTTTGGATCACCTTTTGTACCTGATCAATTTTGCATTGCGGCCCTGAGGTGAGTCCTCGACAGCCAGCAAAATGGCCCGACTGCCTTCAAGTGATCGAACGTTGGCCGGCATCTCTTAACGCACGCCCCAAACTGGCTACAGACGCGGCCTCTCTGGAGCACGTGGCCCCACAATCTGCTGAAAACCACATTTTTTGTCGTAATTTGACTTGGGGTAGGAAGTAACACCAAAAAAACGAAAGTTTGTCATGAGGGGGCAAGCCATTTGGGACACCAGAAACCCCCGTGTGTTGAACACGCCCAAAGACGTATCCAGACATTCGAGCCAGTTTTGGTGATGGGGTTCATCTTGCGACTACCCAGAGATCAACCCACCCCCTTCACAGAACGATACAACCCGAAAATATCCTCCAAAAACCTGCATTAGCACCGTTTTAAAAAGAACTACCTGATGCCTCATGGCGGGTGAAAGTGGATATAATCGCGCATAGCCCCGCCATCCACTCAAGCCGAATCCCGAGGCCACCAGCAAGCCTCCAGCTGACCGGAAGATCCCCACCCAAAATTATGCGCATTCTGGATCTCATCACACCGAAGGATCTTTCTCGGGTAGCAAAACTACAAATGCTTGCCCGACAGGTTGTTGAGGGTCTGTGCTCTGGCCGGCACCGATCTCCGCACAAGGGTTTTAGTGTCGAATTCAAAGAGCACCGTCCGTACGTCCGTGGTGACGAACTCAAGGACATTGACTGGAAGGTGTTCGCAAAAAGCGACCGACTTTATATCCGCGAATTTGAAGAAGATACCAATCTACGTTGCACGCTGGTTGTTGATCGCAGCGGGTCCATGCGATACCGCGGTGAACGCTCAGAGGGTCGCAGCAAGTATGACTACGCACAACAACTTGCCGCCTCACTTGCTTACCTGATGCTCGGTCAGCAAGATACCGTCGGCCTGATTACGTTTGACGATGACTTACGTGACCAACTGCCTCCCAGAAGCCGACCTTCACACCTGCAAGCACTACTTTCGGCATTGGCGACCGACAGCAGTAAAAGAGAAACGGATCTTGGGGGTGTATTTCGAAAAGTTGCATCCAAGCTCGGACGACGCGGATTGGTCATCATCATTTCAGATGCGATGGGCGACACAAGTTCGATCTCACGCTCTCTGGCACACATCCGAAGCTCGAAGCATGAAGTACTGTTTTTCCAAATCATGGATCCAGACGAGGTTGATTTCCCATTCTCGGGACGGATTCAATTCCGCGATCTTGAACAGGCTGAAAACGAACATACCGTCGAAGCCGTCTCAATTCGGGAAGCCTACCTGAAGCGTCTACGCCAGCACGAAGAGA
>JAPOKD010000424.1 GCA_029977825.1 Planctomycetota bacterium
CAAACTCGAAGCAACCCCTGTCACGAACGATCGTCTGCCGATTCCTTTACAATTGCTCATGCGTCTTTACTCCACGTAAAAAATACTGCCTCTCGTCCGCACGCTACTGTACCGCGGAATGCACCAAATTGCTGCATCGGGTGTCTTGCATCCAATTCTCAATTTGCCACGGCCCCACCAGCAGAAGCTCCTTGCCTGCACGATCTCAACGGCTTTCGAACTGTAGAATCAGATCGCAGTTCCTAACCCATTACCTTATCTGATCTGCAATGCATTCACCAAGAAACAGAATCCCCTTGGTATCCAGCACCAACTGTTTGTCCTGTGGCGGGAAGTCATCGACAAAGTTCAAATACGTATTGGTGTCAGCGTCACAAAATTCAGCAATTGCTTTCCTTACATCAATTTTGTCTACTCGTTCGTGCGTGGTGGGCGGCTGTTGACTGACATGCCATGTAAGCGTCGGGCGTCGCAAGTCAATGCGACTTTGAGTGATCAATTGACCAAGCCAGCCTGCCGCATCGCGCCGATAGGGTGGCATAGACATATCGTTCTCGCCAACGTGGTAAAGAATCCCAGCAAGCTCGACCTCATGCCCCTTGTCCTTCAGTTCACGAATCGACTCTTCCACAAAATTGATAAATTTCGAATACAGGTTTCGCGTCTTGGCAATGCTACCTGAGGGTGTCCAATCGTTCATTTGCGAGCCGCTATGCGTGAACTTCGCGATTGCGAAATCACTTCGCCCCCTCTCCTTCAAAGCTTTCGCAAAACTGAGTTCCGGACCGAACGTATCGTACAGTCCAGCAGGCCAAAGTGGCTCCCAACCCCGGGAAACTCCTTGCCCTCCACCAACGTTGTATTTGTACGCGATGGTTTGATCAGGTTTGACAAGCTCTGGCCTCAGACCTGCCAGCTCCTGCACAAACGCTCTCTCGCCCTCCATATTGCGGTGCCCGGCAAAGACGTACAGTTTTATTTTTTCCTTCTTTTCATAGGGCCATTCCTTCAACGAATGACGCGTTTCACTCTTTTTCCCAATGGTGTTCAAGTAGGCATTGGCATAATTGACACCGTGTTCAAGCTGCCCGAGCGTTCCATAGTGATAATGCAGCCCAACGCCTGAACCGATTTCAACTCCCACATGCGACGTTGGCACGTACTCTGCATTCAGGTCGCTGTCTGTCACCAACTTCTGGCCAACACTGATCGCATACATCCTTGGCCGCAGGTCCATTCCCCAAATTGTTTTTGTGCAGAGTTCACCGACATAGAACCTCAGATCCGGCAGAGCCAGATCCCGCCGCCAGCAGGCAAAGAAACGCTTCAAATTGGCCCCATAGTTTGCCATGTACGTTTCATTGAACATGTCATTCTCACCTTGATGCCACATGACTCCTTCAACACGATATTCGATTCCTTGATCAGTCAGTGCCTGCAGAGACTCACGAACCAACTGGAGCGCCAAAGGGTACATATTGAACCCCTCAGGCTTATCCGGATTCCAATCCCCACCCAAATGCGTCCCGCCTGCCGCACATTTAATGATCGCGATCGGCTCATCAATCTTCGCCGTCACCGTTCTGGCAAAGCTCAATTCGGGACCAACCACATTATTGACTGGCTTTAACGGCACCCACTGATCTGAACGCAATTTGTTCTCTCGCCCAATGCAATGCATAAATTTCACATGTGGCTGAGCTTCACCGTATCCTCGGAACGGCGGAAACCGATCAATGTCAGCAACCTTGGAGTCAGACCCAACCATGTTGGACTGCCCCGCGAAGATGAAAACCCTTGTCACGGGTGGATCAGCGTTCCCCTTCTGTCTCTCGTCACCAAGGACGACCGGAATACATAACAACGTCACACACAGAAACATGGTGAATGACTGTGGGACGTGCTTTAGGGGTTCAAACGGCAACATGAGTCCACCGGGGCAAAGAAAAGTTGCAAAGGAATACGGTCGCTGGCTGTGGACCAGACGACCGGACAAACAGTGCGATGCCAAAGCTATCGACACACACCAAACCGCTTGTGTTCATCTCCGATATCAGCCACCTGAAAACTGGTTGCGGTCCAAAACGGTACCGCACCAGCTCCGGGAGACACTCGTTCCTCAGTCCGAAAAATAACGATGGGACTCGTCACCACCGCTTAGCAGATACGCAACAAGGTCGAGCACCTCATCTTTCGTCATCGGATTGAGTAGACCGGATGGCATGGCAGAAACCTCTGACACCTCAAGTAGATCAATCTCCTTTCGATCAATCCCCACACGCTTATTGGGATCTGTCAGGTCGGTGTTCAGGGTCATGCTGTCTCCATTCAGATTTACGACCACACCGGTGTGCACTACTCCATCCAGAGTCAGCACTTTGACAGCAGAGAATTGTTCGTTAATCACTTTACTTGGGTGAACCACCTGGTCCAGCAGATCGTGAGGCGAATAACGACGCCCGGCCGACGTCAAATCGGGACCAGTCATGCCACCCTGATTTCCGAACCGGTGACATGCGTAACACCCCGAGGCAGCGAACATTTTCTTACCGTTTGCAAAATCGCGTTCGACGAGGCCTGTTTTTGCCGCTTTGGAGAGGTCATCAAGCGTCCACTCGGTTGGCTGGCGCCCAACAAACACCTCACCCAGATTCTCCAGCGCGGATTTAACAACCGGTTTACGCGCTAACAATTCCGCCATCTGCTCCTTCTGCTGGTCAGAAAGCGACGCTACCGCATCGTCACGGATGAATTGGATGAATTTTGCAAAACTCGCACCGCCACGATAGTTTGCCGCTTTCAAAAACCACTCGAAATAAGCGGTCTGCAATTCCGGCGTCCAGCCTTCTTTCAGCATACGAATCGAGCGTGCATACTGCATCTGTTCTTCCTGCGTTGGCGCCTTTGCGATCAGCTCCATCGCCACCCCTGCGACGGCGGGAGACTGCAGATATGCAAGTGTTTCACACAGCAACCAGTTCGACTCGGCAGATTGAGACGGAAACAACGGCTCCAATCGCCAACACAACTGCTCAACCGCCCCAGTATCAGGCTTTCCAAATCTATTCAGAATGATTTGGATGCCACGCACCATCACCTGCTTTTGCTCTTCCGTAAGTAACGCGGGATTGACGTTGGTGATGGCCGCTAGCATTTTGTCACGCAAGGCAGTATTCACCTCTCCAGTGTCACCTTTGCGATGCTGGGGGCAAACGCCTGCGGCGCGTGCCAACGCAAGTAAGGCCACGACCTGTTTGGCTGGCACCGTTTCATTCAATGCCTTTGTTTGCCACCTCTCAAGCGGCTGATGCTCCAGAACCGTCCGGGCAGCAAACCGAACGAAACGATCTTCATGATCCAAGTACTTCCAGGCAAACTCGACGCCAGCCGGATCAGGATTTCCGTGATACTTTTCGAGTTGATGCCGCAAATCACGCAGAGCGTTTTGTGTCTTAGCAGCGATTGCCGGTTCCGTTGACTCATCGCCAACATAGGTCACACGGTACAACCCCGACTGCACCCGGCGACCACCAATGGTGAAGTACATCGCTCCGTCTTCAGGATGAATGATCGCATCAGTGATGGGCAAAGGTGCCCCAGTAACAAACTCTTCTTTCGTTGCTTTGTAAGTTGAACCGTCTTCCTCAAGATGAACGGCGTAAAGTTTGCCCCAGCTCCAGTCAAGTGCATACAGCGCATTCTGATATTTCGCAGGGAATTTTGCCCCGTAGCCAAAGGTAACCCCGGTGGGAGAACCAGGACCAATATCCAATGTGGGAGGCAGGTTATCGGCATAAAATGGCATGCGTTTTCCAGCACCATTACGCCAGCCAAATTCCGCACCACTCACCACATGGCAGATCCGTGTAGGACGATCCCACGGAGTATTGAAATCGTATTCCATATCGGCGTCGTAGGTGAAAAGTTCACCATCTTTATTAACCGCCGCATCAAAAATGTTTCTGAAGCCTGATGCATACGCTTCAAACTTGCTGCCATTTTCTGTCACACGGTAAACAATTCCCCCCGGCGCAAGCACACCTCGGTTGTGACCTCGCCCGTCGGGCATGCTCGGCAGCAAATGATCCTCACCCCAGATCTGCGCAACCTGAGACGTATCGGCCAGCTCCGGCGGCAGGGTATTGTTGCCGGTAATCAGGAAAAACCCGTCACCGTCTGGTGTCGGCACCACAGCGTGCACCCCGTGATCGCTTTTGGAGCTTACTTCACGAAGGGTTTCAACTTTGTCGAGTTGGTCGTCACCGTTACTATCTGAAATCCGGTAGAGCCCGGAGGGCATCTTTCGCTCGTAGTCATTAACGCCGACATACAAGGCACCATCGGACCAAACCATCCCGTTCACTGCTCGGATTTCCGCAGGCACCTTCTCAATGCTGGCGGCACTTACTGGCTGCCCAGCAGCTGGTGGCGTGATGCGATACAACCCGCCGAATTGATCGCTTACCAGCAGTCTTCCCTTGTCATCAGTGCAGAGGTTCACCCAAGAACCCTGCTCTTTGCCGGGCACCGAGTAAAGCAACTCGACCTTAAAGCCCTTTGCAGCCTTGATCAGCTCCACCGGAGTGGCAGTATTCCCACCGACTGCTGGCCCCACTGATTTCGCCTTCGCTTTGGGACGCTTGCCTTTTGGCTTGTTCTGCGCCAGCGACAATGAACTTGTCAGGCAAAAGGTGACCATCAAAAGATATTTCAACAGGTACTTTGAGCGATTCGCTTCGGTCAACATGCTTGTTCCGTACAAAGGATTCTGGATGGAAATTAACAGCTTACAGGCATCGGCAATGAACCGGTACCACGTTTGCGGCAGGGTGCGTGTTGGCAATTCAGATGAAATGGCACACCGTGGTTGCAACGCTTCACCGAGCACAGCAGAACACCAGGTTCCCGGTTAGCAAGCGAATCATGCTGCTTGCACGTCCCAGTGGAGACGCAAAAAAGCCGCCTGCGTCTGTTATTGCTTCCACTCTCTCTGCAATTCAACGGAAATAATTGCCCGGAATTGCTTCTTCCCGGAACAATCCAGGAAGATCCCGACCGCCTCGATGGCGGGCGACCACAGGAGCCAGCTCCATCGTCAATGTCAGTTCCTAGTGTAAACAAAATCCACGATTCCAGCGACAAGATCCTGTTCGATCCACGTTCTTTGCCAACACCGTTTCCAGTCAACATCAATAACCAAAATCAAGTCCTGACTCTCTGTTCCTCCGAGGACCGTCAATCAATGAAGTTTAACAACCAACAAACGCCCGTCGTCTCACATTCCACCGGAAACGTGGGTTTTAGGTCACCAACGGGAACCGTATCGGAATTCATGGTATCCTAGGGGACAGAAGCCCCGATGACCGAAATGAGTCGATCATCGGTCGCGATGGAAGCGAACAAGCAACCAAACTACCCCTCCACTAGAACCACCCGTCTGACATTAACACCGTCTGAAACGAC
>JAPOKD010000548.1 GCA_029977825.1 Planctomycetota bacterium
GCTTCCACCCACCAACTGTACGGCTTGGACCAGAAAGAGACACGGGCATTTGGAGAACAACTCCTTGCTGCGCGACGATTCGCAGAAAAGGGGGTCCGTTTTATCCAAATCATGCACGGCGATGGAGCAGCAGGTGCATGGGATCAGCACTCCAACCTGAAGGCCAAACACGCCGAGCTTGCGATGCAAGTGGACCGTCCAATCGCAGGCCTGCTACAGGACCTGAAACAACGTGGAATGCTTGAAGAAACATTAGTTGTTTTCGCCACCGAATTTGGAAGAACCCCAGGATCACAGAGTTCCAATGGTCGCGATCATCACCCCCACGGATTCAGCGTCTGGATGGCGGGGGGTGGCATCCAAGGGGGAATAGCCCACGGCAGTACCGATGAGCTTGGTTTTCATGCAGTAGAGGAACCCCACTATGTCACGGATGTTCACGCCACGATCCTGCATCAACTGGGACTTCATTCCCATCGTCTTCACGCCCCCGGGCACCAAAGACTCGAACAGGACATTGGGCATGTAATTCAAGACATCCTGGTGTGATTTCCAAGCATTTGTGATGTGACGCAATTCGCACCGAAACCTATGGTCACGCAAATGGTTGGTAACGAGTAGACTAAAGCTAGTAGTTCAGCACCACTTTCACCAGAAATAATTCACTTGGCTGTCAGTGAATCAACCGCATTGCGTTACCAGCAGTCCGATCCGGACGTGCGTCTGATGCTGCGCGTGCGCGACGATGACGCGAGTGCCTTTGCTGAACTGATGCAGCGATACGAAGGCAGGCTAGTCAGATTGATGCACACGATTGGCCCCAGGCATGATCTGGCCGAAGACCTTGCCCAGGAAACATTCATGAGAGTTTTCAGGGCCAGGAAAACCTACGAACCGGGTGCGAAATTCTCAACATGGCTATTCACGATCGCCGGCAATGTTGCCCGCAATGCCGCCAGGTCTCTGGGAAGAAGAAAAGAAGTTAGCGAAGTCGACGCCCCGAGAGCGGAAGATTCACCTAGCGGGCCGCAACTGCTGGCAGCGACCGCTTTGGAATCAAGCGGGATGATGCCCACAAGAATGGTCGAAGGCGATGAAAGAGCGAGCGTGGTTCGCGCTGCCGTATCGGCCCTCAGTGAGCGGCAGCGAATGGCACTGATGTTATCGCGGTTTGAAAACATGAGCTATATGGAAATAGCCGAAACGATGGACCTGACAACCAAGGCGGTCAAATCTTTACTAAGTCGTGCCCGCGTCAATCTGAAAGAACTATTGCAACCCTATATCGATGCCGGACTGATCACCAGCGAGATTGAACAAGCCGACTTTGAACGCGCACAGGAGGAAAAGTGATGAGCGCATCAACAATCTCCGATAATGCTCCACTTGATCCTGATGATGAATTGCTGGTCGCCTATCTCGATGGTGAACTACAACGGCAGGAACAATCTGATCTCGAAAATCGGTTGCTGACAAATGAGAAGCTAAGATCGCGGCTTCAACAATTGCAAACAGGCTGGGACTTACTTGAGGACCTGCCTGGTTCGTCACCCAGCATGAGGCTTGTTGAATCCACCCTTGAACTGGTGGTTGCGGACATCCTGAAAGACCAACCGGTCATCGAAAAGAAACGACAGCGCTGGCACCTGCCAATTGCCGCGATTCTGCTGTGTATCGTCATCGGCTCAGCTGTTTACTTCACGGAGAGCACGCTAAGGTCCAACGCGTATCAGAAAGAATTGGAAGAATTAGCCATCGCTGGGAACTTGAATGCCTACAACTATGGTGGGGATTTAAAACTGATGCGGGAACTGTCGGCCGACAAAGACTGGGCCCAAATGATTTCTGCTTCCAAGGAGATAGGCGACATCAAAGTTGATAACGCCATCGATCAACTGACCGAGGCGCCAACTGCAGAACGTGAGGCTACCCTGAAAGACATGACCCCTTTGCAGCTGGACCAGCTCAATTCACGCTGGGACCAATTCAATCGGCTCAATGAGTCTGCGCAAAGCCGCATACGCAAGACAGCTGCAAGTATCGCAGCTCAACCCGACTCAGAACTCCTGCTCGAAACAATGCAGGCGTACGCAATCTGGCGACAAACGTTGCCGACAGAATTGCGTGACCAAATCGAATCCAGTGAACCCGCGAAACGCAGAGCGGCAATCCAGGAAGCAATCGATCGTACCTATTTCAGCATCTCAAGACGCTCAAGCATGCGACTGGATAATGAAACCACCGATTGGATTAATTTCTCACTGGGAGTCATTCTTCAGGAAAGGCTCAATCAGGGTGATGCTGTTACCAAGGCTTTTTATGATGACCTGCGTTCTCTTACGAATGTTTTTCGCACAGCGGCTGACGCCAAGCAGGCAACGATTGCAACCATGGTGATTGGAGAATCGCGCTCAAAAAGCCCAACAATCACAGATCAAAGCAATACAGAAAGGCGGCAAAGCACTTCGTCAGGTAATTCAAGACGTCGCATGCCCTCATCACAATTCTTTTCCCGTCTGGAACGGCCCGCCCCTCTCAGTCCAGAAGAACTGGAGACGATCAAACTTCCTCTGCCCGATAATGCACTGGAATTGCTCAGCGTTGTGTCCATGGGCAACCCGGTAACGGAACTTGTTACGCTGCGTGTCTGGTGTGAAGAAGCACTGAAACGGAAATTCATGCAGCGTTTCGAAGACAACTTGAGTCTGGAAGAACGCTACCAAAACCTTCCGTCGGAACGCAGAGACCGAATCGACCTTTTGTCACCTGAAGACTTTCTCCGTGAAATGTCAAAACGAGGCCGGCCAGTGCGTTAAAGGTATCAACGCACTCCAAAACACACTACTTGTGTTTATCTTGCAGGGAGCAAGCCACTTCGTCCCAGCACCGCCAAAACCGACCCTGCAAAACCAGTTCGATTCCAATCATCACAAGTCATTTGAAAGGTCGCCAAGCAGCGTCACCATGAAAGCAGCCTACATCGAAAACACCGGCGCACCAGATATGATCCAAGTTGGCGACATCCCGACTGAACCAGCGGGACCGGGGCAAGTGCGAATTCGCGTGCGAGCGGTTTCCGTGAACCCAATCGACACCTACATCCGTAGTGGAACGATCGAATCCGAAATTCAGGACCGCTACATCATTGGGTGCGACGCGGCAGGCATCATCGAATCGGTCGGAGAGGGGATTCAAAAATTCAAGATCGGCGACCGCGTCTGGTGCACAAACCAAGGCTTGCTGGGACGCCAAGGGACTTTCGCAGAACTCATCTGCATTGATGAGGACTGGTGCTACCACCTGCCTCAAGAAGTCAGTTTCGAAACGGCTGCAGCGTGCGCGTTGGTTGGAATGACCGCCCACTTGGGTCTGTTCCGAGAAGCAAGACTGCAAGCTGGTGAAACCGTTTTGTGCATCGGTGGAACTGGAGGCGTGGGTTCGATGGTCGTTCAGATGGCAAAGGCGTTTGGCGCCCGCGTGATGGCAACTGCAGGCACCGAGGAGAAGTGCCAGCGGTTGCTGGACTTGGGAGCAGACGTGGCAATCAATTACAACCAGAGCGACATCGAGGCTTCTGTTCTTCAAGCAGCCCCAAAAGGCGTCAATGTATTTTGGGAAACACGCCGGGAACCCGACTTTGACCAAGCCATCGAATTGCTTGGACCTCGAGGGCGGATGGTTGTCATGGCAGGCCGGGATGCCAGACCCGTTTTTCCAGTTGGGCCATTCTATGTCAAAGAGTGTTCTTTGCACGGCTTTGTGATGTTCAAGGCAACAGCTCTGGAAATGAAAACCGCAGCAGACGAAATCAACCGTTGGATGACAAGCGGCAAATTGAAAGCCAACATATCTCTGCAAATGCCATTGAGTCAGGTTATCGAAGCACACCAACAACAGGAAGCAGCCACGCTGCGCAACGAAGGCAACCTGAGCGGAAAGATCGTACTGACACTCGAATAAGAAAGCTAGCAACCGCCATCAGAAGGACTGAGACATGCTATCAGTTGAAGAATCGGTGATCGCACCGCCCGCAAAACATGAAAATGAACGCCATCGTCAAGCGATCAATTCATGGATCACTTCTCCGCCAAATTGCGATAGCTGCTTGTAACGGCCACCGTGAAAGTAGGTGAGTTTACTATCACTGAGCCCCAACAAGTGCAACAACGTAACATGCACATCACGGATGGGGTGAACACACTCAACCGCTTCCGCACCGATTTCATCGGTGGCGCCGACAATCGACCCTTTCTTCGTTCCCCCACCCGCCATCCACATGTTCATTGCATCGGCGTTGTGGCCTCGTCCAAGGGAAGTAACGCCACCACGATAATTGTTGTCGGGTGTACGACCAAACTCACCAGTCCAGACGACCAACGTATCCTCCAACAAGCCGCACCGTTTCAGGTCGCGAATCAACGCTGCGATTGGCTTATCAACACTTGCGATACGAGACGAGTGCCCACGTTTCAGGTAATCGTGACTGTCCCAGCCACCCGAAAATATTTGCAC
>JAPOKD010000679.1 GCA_029977825.1 Planctomycetota bacterium
ACTCGCTCCGCACGACAACTGGCAAAACCGTGTCGCAATCGATGCTTTCGTTCGGGACATCCCAATGTCGCGAGAACATCCAACCTATGAGCCGTTAGCTCATCTGGAACAGCAGTTACCCTCGCTTGCAAACCTACCCTCACTTCTGGTTTGGGGCATGAAAGATTGGTGCTTTCGCCCAGAGTGTTTACGTCGTTTTCAGGCCGCTTGGCCTGATGCGGTGTCGGTTGAGATCCCTGACGCTGGACATTACGTAATCGAGGATGCGCCCGATGAAACGTTGCAAGCGATTTCCAATTTCCTGAGCCAACCAGAAAACGCAAGCTGACGAAGTGAGTGATGCATCACCGACGGCTGCTTACTCGCAACTCGCGGGGGCACGCTGCTTGCAAATGATTATTTCAGTATGACGCCTGATCCACTGCAACCTCTCCGTCACCTTTGCACCAGCCCCTCGGCAGCCACACGCTGGGCCTGCATCCTCGAAGCAACAGCTCCGAAAGCAGGGAACGTGTTCCCTGGGCGTTCGTTCATAGATTTATGCCATTCTGATTTTGTGGTGGCTGCGGAACTCACTTCACAGTGCTTCAATCGGAACGCAACAAGAATCAGCGAACGCATGCTGAATTCGATAACACAGGTCCATGAGCAGCGAGGAACCAACGTCAATCTTGGCATCGTGTTGCTCTTGGGGCCTCTGGTCGCAGCCGATGAGTCGATGCACGGCATGAGATCAACGGGGGAACAAGTAACCTGCTGTAGTTCCCGCTTATCGGTTCTGGCTGATTGGATCGCCCCGGTTCGCAATGCGCTGGACCAATTCGATTCACTTGATGGATCCAACATTTTTCGTGCGATTGAAGTCGCCTCCGCGGGCGGTCTGGGAACAGCGGAGAAAATGGATGTCAATCAAGCCCATCAGAAAATTGATATTCTTGAGGCCATGGTGCTGGCTAGGGACCATGATCAGATCGCAACACAATACAGCACCGGATTCGAGGAATTGATTCTGGACATCACTCCAATCCTGCTGGATAGCATTCGCACAACGGGCAACGTGCTGCATGGTATTTGTCATGCCCAGATCCGTTTACTGGCAAGGTCACCTGATACGCTCATTGCCCGCAAAAACGGCAAACAGGTTGCCCATGAAGTACAAAACCGTGCCAAGTCGATAGATCCAATGGACGCTACACAGGTAGATTCACTGGACAAATACCTGAGATCCAATGGTCACCGGTTGAATCCGGGAACCACAGCGGATTTGCTCGCAGCATCACTTTACCTGCTGCTCAGAACCAACCCCATGGAGAACGATCATGAGTGAAGCGACCTATCGTGTCGATGTCAGCAAGGAACAATTCGTATTTTCAGCTGCACACTTCATTACATTTGCCACTGACATTTGCGAGCGAATCCATGGTCACAACTATGGAGTGCGTGCGAGTGTCGAGGGTCCACTGGACGAAAACCGTTACGTTGTTGACTTCATTGCTCTTCGCGATGCAGTGTTGGAACAGACTCAAGCGTTGGACCATCACGTTATTTTGCCCAGTGATCATGCGGAAATAAAAATCACAAATGATGAAAAGGAAACGACGGCAACGTTTCGAGATCGCCGCTGGGTATTTCCGAACGAAGATTGCGTGATTCTGCCCGTCGTCAACACGACTGCGGAAGAAATTGCCCGTGTAATCGCAGAGCGTGTGATCGCGCAAACCCACGCCAAGTTTGGTCCACACTTGTCATTTCTTGAGGTGGCTGTAGACGAAAACTGCGGGCAATGGGGAGTCTGCCGCCTGCCATGGCCCCAGGAGCCGCCCGCAAAAGTGAGCTGATCAGGTAGATTGAGCATAAACGAATCAACCGAGCCCCCCTTTGAATCTGACCAACAAGAAATGCACCGCTTTCTATCCGCCTGCATCTTAACGCTAGGCGTACTTCTCTCGGCACAAACCGCCGCCGAGACGACTCCACCAAACATTCTGTTTGCAATCGCAGACGACCTGTCATTTCCGCACATGGGTGCCTATGGGACTGAGTGGATACAAACCCCCGCCTTTGATCGTGTGGCGCGTGAGGGCCTGCTTTTTAATCGCTGCTACACACCCAATGCCAAATGCGCTCCGTCCCGCGCGTGCATCGTGACAGGAAGGAACTCGTGGCAACTTGAAGAGGGCGCCAACCATTGGTGTTACTTTCCCGCAAAGTACCCCAGCTACATCGAAATCCTTGCAAAGCATGGTTACACCACAGGAATGACAGGAAAAGGCTGGGCTCCGGGGGTGGCTTTGGACAAGAACGGAAAACGTCGGCAGCTGACCGGGAAGCCCTACGCCAAACGCAAAACAAAACCACCCACCAACGGTATCAGCAACAACGACTATGCGGGAAACTTTTGTGATTTCCTTGATCAAGCTCCTCGAAACAAGCCATTCTGCTTTTGGTATGGGGCGGCCGAACCGCATCGCCGATATGAGTACATGAGTGGTGTTCAGAAAGGGAACAAGACGCTAGCCGATATCGATCATGTGCCCGCCTTCTGGCCAGACAACAAGGTTGTGCGACACGACATGCTCGATTACGCGCTGGAAGTAGAACACTTCGATCAACACCTGAACGACATGCTGCAGGAACTCGAATCACGAGGGCTGCTGGCTAACACACTCGTCATTGTGACCGCGGACAACGGAATGCCGTTCCCACGCGTCAAAGGTCAGGAATACGAGATGAGCAACCATCTTCCCCTGGCAATCATGTGGCCCGATGGCATCAAACAGCCTGGTCGGACCGTCGAGGAACTCGTTTCCTTTATCGACTTTGCGCCGACTTGTCTGGAAGTTGCAGGTATCGATTGGGATCAAAGCGGAATGGCAACCAGCCCGGGAAGATCGCTCACTGGGGTCTTTGGCGAAACTCCGAAAGAGCCCCACCGGGAATTTTTGCTCATTGGAAAGGAACGGCACGATGTCGGGCGACCGCAGGATGCTGGCTACCCAATACGTGGCATCGTTCAGGGACCATTTATTTTGATCCGGAATTTCAAAACAGACCGGTGGCCCGCAGGTAATCCCCAAACCGGATACCTGAACACAGATGGCAGCCCAACCAAGACCGAGATACTCAACAGTCACCGACAGGGGACCAAGGAAAACCACTGGGAACTAGCGTTCGGTTTTCGCCCTGAATATGAGATGTTCAACATTGAGACAGATCGCGAGTGCATGAACAATATCGCCGATGCAGAGCGATATGCTGAGATACGGGCACAGATGGAACGAACCATGACTCAGGCACTGCGTACCGAAGGCGATCCGCGCGTCTTGGGCAAGGGAGACGTATTCGATCACTACCCGTATGCAAATACCCGCGAGAAGAGCTTTTATTCACGATATCTTGAGGACCCCACCTCGGTACGAGCGGGTTGGGTAAACCCCAACGACTTTGAAACATCGCCCTCCGAACCACAGTGAGCGGTGAGTACGGGAAAGCCAGGCGAATAGCTGGTTCTCGTGTGACGAATGCATCGGCCGCGATCGCAAATTTGCCGACAAAACACCGCCGGTGTACCTTTCAGGCAGGGCGTTCGCAGAAATCATCTGATTTTTTACAAGCCCTTGTCCCAACCTCTATTCTGCGGTCACGGCAGAACCAGAGGCAGGCACAGACGTAGGATCCACAGACACAGGCCCAATACCGGCGTCGCTGTCCGCGGGGAAACCTGCATGGGGATTGCCGGAACGCTAAACTTTTGGGAGTGCCGCGTGAAATAGCGTCAGCTTTCC